>DATAIT010000001.1 GCA_036262515.1 Acidimicrobiales bacterium
CCGACGGGAGGCGGCTACTGGCTTGTCGCCTCCGACGGGGGGATCTTCGCCTTCGGCGATGCCGTGTTCCGCGGCTCCACGGGCGCGCTGAGCCTGAACAAGCCCATCGCGGGGATGGCGGCCACCCCGACGGGAGGCGGCTACTGGCTTGTCGCCTCCGACGGGGGGATCTTCGCCTTCGGCGATGCCGTGTTCCAGGGCTCCACCGGCGCGCTGACGCTGAATCAGCCGATCGTCGGCATGGCGTCCAACGCCAGCGGCAGCGGGTACTGGCTGGTGGCCGCCGACGGCGGCATCTTCGCGTTCAACGCCACGTTCTTCGGGGCCATGGGCGGTCGCTGCCTCACGGATCGGGTCGTCGGCATCGCCACGTCGAGGCGCGGCGAGGGCTACCGCCTCGCCGGTCGCGATGGTCTCGTCTACGCCTTCCCGGGCGGGGCCAGCTACAACTTCGAGTCCCTCGACGGCCGATGCCACCCGGTGCGGTGGAACCCGTGCGCATCGATCCCCTACGTGGTGAACCCCGCGGGTGGCCCGGTCAACGCCACGGCCCTCGCACAGGCCGCCGTCGACCAGCTCGCGCGGGCCACCGGACTGGCGTTCCGCTTCGAGGGCCTCACCGACGAAGAGGCCGACCCGCAGCGTGCCATCGTGCTGTCCCGGTACGGCGCGAGATTCGCCCCGCTGCTCGTCGCCTGGGCGGACTCGAGGACGATCGGAGGCGCCGCTGGACTCGGCGGGATGCACTTCATCAGCACGGCCACGGCGCCGGCGCAGGGCGTCTCCGGGTTCGCCTATCTGGCCCGCAACCTCACCAACTACGGGGGCGACAACCTCCAGACGGGAGTCCTGCTGCACGAGCTGGGCCACGCCGTGGGGCTGGACCACGCGGACGACACCCTCCAGGTCATGAACTCCGTGGGCGACGCCGGGCTTCCCCTGACCGCCTACGGCGACGGTGACCTGGCCGGCCTCGACCGCCTCGGCCGAGCCGCCGGGTGCCTGACGCCGATCCAGGTGCGCTGAGCCCGGCGGCTCCGAGGTGGCCCTGCGGTACCGTGCAACGTGCGCCTGCACCTGGCGGCCGCCGTGGTCGTGACCCTGTCGTTGGCCGGATGCAACAGCGGCGACGAACCGACCGTCGAGGCAGGCGGCACCACCACGATGTCTGCGACGACGGGCCCCACCGAGCCGACGACTGGACCACCGTCGACGGCGGTGGCCGTCACCCCTCCCGTGTCCGCACCGGCGCCCGATGGAGCATCGCGGGCCTTCCTCACCGACGTGCGGGTGGCGGCGGCCGACGGCGGGGGGAGTCGCGTGGTGTTCGAGCTCGAGCCCAACCTGCCGGCGTACCGCATCGAGTACATCGAGCCGCCGGTCACCGAGGATGGCTCCGGGAAGGAGGCGGCGGTGGCGGGCGCGGCCATCCTCCAGGTGCGGCTGGAGGACGCCGCAGGGGCACGGATCGAGGGCGAGAAGGTGGTGCCCACCTACACGGGGCCCAAGCGCGTCGCGGCAAGCGGGGCCGGCGGCGTGGTCACCGAAGCGGTGGACACGGGCGACTTCGAGGGGGTCGTCACGTGGGCCGTCGGGTTGCGGGCGAAGGCGCCCACGATCACGGTCACGACGCTCACCGGTCCGAGCCGGCTCGTCATCGACGTCCCGGGGCCCGCTCGGTGACCACCCGGTCGTAGAGGTCGAGGTATCGCTCGGCCAGGCGCTCCATCGAGAGCTCCGACGCCCGCAACTCTCCTGCCGCCGCCAGCTCGGCGGCCAGCGCAGGGTCGTCGAGCACCCGGGCCAGGGCGGCGGCGAGCGCCGTGGCGTCGCCCGGCGGGACCAGGAGGGCGTGCTTTCCCGGAACGGCCACGTTCCGATAGCCGGGCAGATCGCTGGCCACCACCGGTGTCGACGCCGCCATGGCTTCCAGCAGCACGACACCGAACGACTCGCCGTGCAGCGACGGTGCGCAGAGCACGTCTGCTCCCCGCATACGCGACGCGATCTCGGCGTCGTCGAGGCGGCCGAGCCACTGGACGCGAGCGTCACCCGCGGTGCGGGCCTGCAGCTCCGCCGTCTCCGAGCCCTCCCCCGCCACCCACACGTGCACGGCGGGACCCAGCAGCGCCATGGCTTCCACCAGGACGCTCAACCCCTTCCGGGGCTCGTGGCGCCCGACGAACAGGACGGTCGGACCGGTCGTCGGAGATGGTGTGGCCTTGGCGAACCGCTCGACCTCGATGCCGTTGGGGAGCACCTCGTAGGTGCCGGCCAGCGCTTCGGTCGCCGTGCGGCGGGCGTCCTCCGACACGGCGACCCGCGCGCGCAGGCGACGGGCCATGCGGACCGTGACCGGCCGCCAGAAGGTGTACGCGGCACCCATTCCGGCTCTGTGGAACGTGCCGACGAGGGGCTCGGAGGCGAACGCAAGGGCGGTGAGCGTGGGGCCGGGACAGAACGGCTCGTGGAGATGGACCACGTCGAACGCCTCGTCCCGCAGCGCGGCGAGTGTGCGCAGGATGCACGCCGGGTCGGGTGCCAGCTGGGCCACGGAGCCGTTCCCGGCGAGCGGGACGGAGTTGCCCAGGGGCGTGACGCCGCCGTCCGGCGGGGGCCCGTCACACGGTGCGAGGACGCGGACCTCGTGGCCGAGGGCCCGCAGGGCGCGCGCCTGGGCCAGCACCTGCCCCTGCACCCCGCCCGGGTAGCTCAGGCTGTAGGGGCACACGAGCCCGATACGCACGCGCTCACGGTAGCCGTCCGCCTCGGCCACCCACCGCTGCCTCATCCGCCGGCCACATCGGCTCCGAAGAACCGATGACGACGACGACCGACGGAGGAGGGCCCGTGGCGTACGAGTTCCGGTGAAGAGATGCCGACCACGCCTGCAGGTGGCAGGGAAAGGCAGGGACGGAGGACGAGCTCATGGCCAAGGTCAGCGAGCACGTCCGCAAGGTCCACAACGTGCAGACCACGACGGACACGATCGCCTCGTTCGTCAGGAAGAAGATCCGCGAGAGGTGAGGCGGGCCCTCGACGGGTGAGCTGAAGTCATTCTCGACGGCCCGCCGGGGTCAGGTCCGACGGCCAATTGGGCTGGAGCAGGTGCCACTGGTCGGGCGCTCGGCGGATGAACTGCTCCAGTTCGACGGCGAGGGCACGGGTGACCCGCTCCACGTCGTCGCGGAGGCGGTCGCGACGGGTCGTGTCGAGAGGTGGATGGAACACGGCGTGGTGCGAACCGCCGTTGCCGAAGTAGATGGCGCACGGGACGAGCATCGCTCCGGATCGCAGGGCCAGCGTGGCCGGGCCGCCCGGCAGCGTCGTGCGCTCACCGAAGAAGTCGACTTCGACGCCGGTGCCCTCGATGTCGCGATCGCACACGAGGGCGACCACGGCGCCGTCGCGGAGACGGCGGAGGGCGGCCGTTCCCGCTCCGGGGCCGAGGGCGAGCACCTCGAGGCCGAGCGCCCGCCGCAGCCGGGCGAACCACCGGAACAGCTCGGGCGGCTCCACGGTCTCCACCACGGCCACCATGCGGAACCCGAGCGACGCCAGCCAGGCGCCACCGAAGTCCCACCCACCCAGGTGCGGCAGGGCGAGGATGACACCGTTGCCCTCGGCCACTCCCCGCTCGACGTGCTCGAGTCCCTCGTGCGTCATCCCCGCCGCCAGCTCGGCGGGCGTGGCCCCGGGGAGGCGGAACGACTCGGCCCAGTACCGGGCGTAGGAGGAGAACGTCCTGCGCACCTCCCGGCGGAGCTCGGGGCCGGCCAGGACGCCGCCGTAGGCGCGGGAGAGGTGGCGCTCGAGCATGGCCCGGCGGCCCTTCATGACCACGGGCAACACCACGCCCGACAGCTCGGCGGCCCGCATGGCGACCGAGCCCGGAACGGCTCGGGCGACCACCGAGCCGGTGCGATAGGCCACGTACGGCAACCGGCGGGAGAACCGGGAGAACAGCCGCCGAGCGCGCCGTGCCTGGCCGGAGGGCGGGGGGCCGGGCTCCGCCGCGCCGTCGGGCGACAGCCGTCCCAATGCCTCGGCCGAAGTGGTCGGGTCGCCGGCGTCGCCCCGGGGGCCGCCGGGAGCGGTCAGGGTCTGGTGCCGGCCCGGCGCCGCCAGGGCTTCTCGCCGCGAGCGCTACGGCTGCGACCCGCACGGGAACCCCACGCATGACGTCGGGGTCGTCCGGCCCGCACCGACGTCGATTCCCGCCATGCTCGCCAGCGGGCCTCCATGGCGGGGCGCATGGGCTGGGGTGGCGGCACAGGGGCGATCACGACCTCGGCCTGGCGCCACACCTTCACGAACCGCTGTGCGGCGGTGGCGAGGGTGAGGACCAGCATGATCCACAGCACCGGGACGAGCAGGGCGCTGACGAACAGCCCGAAGCACAGGGCGATGATCCGCTCCGCCCGCTCCATGAGCCCGCCCTTGGCCACGTAGCCGAGCGACTCGGCCTTGGCCCGCTCGTAGGAGATGAGGGCCGAGGAGGCCAGAACGGCGAAGGGCAGGAGGGCGAGGTGGCCGGCGTGCTCGGAGGCGAGGTACCAGGCGATGCCGCCGAGCACCAGGGCGTCGGTGACCCGGTCGGACACGGAGTCGAAGAAGGCTCCACGGGGCCCCGACGTGCCCGACGCCTTGGCCACCGGGCCGTCGAACAGGTCGAGCAGCGCGGCGCAGATGAGGAGGACGAGCCCGACGCCGAGGCGTCCCGACCCGATCGCCACCGCGGTGGCGGCTCCCAGCACCAGGCCCGCGCCGGTGAGATGGTCGGCGGTGATGCCGGTGCGGCGCATCGTGGCGGCCATCGGGGTCGTGACCCGATCCACGCCGGTGCGCCAACGTCCGTCGAACACGCTGCGGCTCCTGGTCCCGGAACGGTGCGGGAGGGCTGGAAGAGGGCGGTAGTGCCCTCACAGGCTACCACCGGGACTCAGTAGGCTTGCGCAATACCCGCAGGTGACGACCCTTCAGCGAGGCGCCGTGAAGAGCTTCCCGTCCAGCAAGATCCGCAACGTCGCCCTCGTCGGGCACGGCGGAGCGGGGAAGACCACGCTCGCCGAGGCCATGCTCTTCTGTTCCGGCGCGCTCACCCGCCAGGGCCGGGTGGAGGACGGGACCACCACCACCGACTTCGACCCGGAGGAGGTGAAGCGCCGCATCTCGCTCTCGGTGGCGCTCGCCCCCGTCGAGCACAAGGGCCACAAGATCAACCTCCTCGACTGCCCGGGCTATGCCGACTTCATCGGCGAGGTGGAGGCCGCCCTCCGGGTCGCCGACCTCGCGGTGTTCGTCGTGAGCGCCGTCGAGGGCGTGGAGGTGCAGACGGAGGCGGCATGGAAGATCGCGGCGTCGCTCGACGTCCCCCGCATGATCTTCGTGAACAAGCTCGATCGGGAACGGGCCAGCTTCGACCGCACCCTCGAGCAGCTCCAGGAGACGTTCGGCGCCGGCATCGCACCCCTCGAGCTGCCCATCGGCGAGGAGGAGGCCTTCCGGGGCGTCGCCGACCTGCTCACCGACACCGCCATCACCTACGACGGCGCCGGCAAGCCCACCGTGGGAGAGATCCCCGACGAGATGGAGTCACGGGAGCACCAGGTCCACGACGACCTCGTCGAGGGCATCGTCGTGGGCGACGACGACCTCATGGAGCGCTACCTCGAGGGCGACATCCCGTCGCCCAAGGAGCTCGAGGACACCCTGGCCAAGGGCGTCTTCTCGGCCCAGGTGTTCCCCGTGGTCTGTGGGTCGGCGTCGAAGGTGATCGCCATCGACCGGCTGGCCGACTTCATCTGCGAGATCGGGCCGTCGCCTGTCGACCGGCCGCCTGTCGTCGTCGAGGCGGGAGACGGCGTCACCGAGGTGGCGTGCGACCCGAACGGGCAGCCCCTGGCGTACGTGTGGAAGACGCTCGCCGACCCCTACGTCGGGAAGGTCTCGCTCTTCAAGGTGCTCTCGGGCACGGTGAAGCCCGACACGGTCCTCACCAATCCCCGCACCCACGGCGACGAGCGCCTGCACACCCTGTTCACCCTGCGGGGCAAGGACCAGGAGCAGTTGCCCGACGTTCCCGCCGGAGACATCGCAGCGGTCGCCAAGCTGGGCGACACCACCACCGGCGACACGCTGGCCCCGAAGGGCACGCCGGTGCGCGTGCCGCCGCCGCCGGCGCCCCAGCCGGTGCTCTCCGTCGCCATCAAACCCCGGTCGAAGGGCGACGAGGACAAGCTGATGACCGCCCTGCACCGGCTGCAGGACGAGGACCGGGCGCTCCACGTCCGCCGGGACGACGAGACCCATCAGACGCTTCTCTCCGGCATGGGGGAGACCCACCTGGCCATCGTGACCGAGCGGCTGCACCGCAAGTTCGGCGTCGACGTGGAGAACGAGGACGTCCAGGTCCCCTACCGGGAGACCATCACGAAGGCGGCCGACGCCGAGGGCAAGTACAAGAAGCAGACGGGTGGCCATGGCCAGTTCGGCGTCGCCTTCATCAAGGTCGAGCCGCGCGAGCGCGGGGCGGGGTTCGAGTTCGTCGACGAGATCGTCGGCGGCGCCATCCCCCGCCAGTTCATCCCCGCCGTGGAGAAGGGCGTGGCCGAGACCATGGCCCGTGGCGGCGTCTTCGGCTATCCGGTCGTCGACGTCAAGGTGACCGTGTACGACGGGAAGTTCCACGCTGTCGACTCGTCGGAGATGAGCTTCAAGATGGCCGGCTCCATCGGCTTCAACGACGCGATGGCCAAGGCGGCGCCCGTCCTCCTCGAGCCCGTCTCGATGCTCGAGGTCACCGTGCCCGCCGCCTACCAGGGCGACGTCATGGGCGACCTCAACGCCCGCCGCGGCCGGGTGCAGGGCACCGACGCCGGGAACGACGGCGAGCAGGTCATCGTGGCCACCGTGCCCACGTCGGAGGTGCAGCGCTACGCCATCGACCTCCGCTCCCTCACCGGCGGCCGGGGCCGGTTCACGCTCGCCCACGACCACTACGACCTGCTTCCCCAGCACCTCTACGACAAGGTGGCCCGAAAGGCGGAGTAGCGGCGAGGTCGGACGGGGGCCGCCCCCGGGCCCGCCGTACCGTCCATCCGGCTCCGAAAAATCCCGATTGCGCGCTCATCGCCGGGGCCGATCCGTCCGATGACTTGCCCGGAGTGGTCCGGTTGACGGGCCGGCGCGGAGGTCCCCCGTGGTGGGCGGGCCGGGCTCCGGTCGCCCGGCAACGTCGACCACGCCGGCGCCCGTCGGGACAGGTCAACCCGGCGGGCGCCGGCACACTCCCGTGCGCCGCGCGAGTGCCGCCGCCTACTGGGCGTTCTTGCCCGCCAGCCCCTTCTCGATGAGGACCACCTGGTCGTTGCCCGCCAGCGCAGCCGTGTCCACCGGCGCGGCCACGGCGATGATGAGCGCGGCCGCCACGGCGGGCCGGCGCAGCCCGGCGACGGCCTGACGCCAGGGCCGGGCGGGGGCCTGCCCGGCGCGCCGCTCGCCGTCGCCCGCGTCGGCCGGCGTGGGCCGGGTGCGCGCCTCGATGAACGGAACGAGGGCGCACACGACCGTGAGGCTGGAGAGGATCGACAGCTTGATGGCGAACTCGGTGGACTGGAAGGACAGCAACCCGGCGGCGATGGCGGCGGTGCCCGCGCCGTAAACGAGCCTGCCGGTGCGCGACTTCGGCGCCGTCTGGGGATCCGAGATCATGAAGAACACGAACACCAGGACCTCGGGCGACAGCGCGATGTCGTACCAGTACGAAAGTCCCCTGACCGGACCCTCGTGCCAGATGGCGACGAAGTCCCGCCCGGCCACGGCCAGAGCGCCGACGAGCAGGGCAAAGGTTCCGGCGAAGGCGGCGGCCATCCCCGCCATCCGGATGGGGCGCAGGATCCACGCGCCACCTCCCAGGATGACGGCGTAGGACGCGGCGACGCCCAGCCGGTTCGGCCCCCACCACAGGTACTGCGGGAACAGGTGGCTGGGGCCGATCACGAGGAGGCACCACACCAGCCCGACGTTGGAGGGGTTGAAGAGGTGCCGGTCGCCAGGGCGGATCAGGTACTTCGACAGCAGCGACAAGGTGGCGGCGAGGAGGAAGTACTGGATCCCGTTCAGGGTCCACCAATCGCCATGCCTGGTGCCCGACGCCCGCAGGATGAACGAGACGCTGTTGCCGGTGAGGATGGCGCTGGCCGGCCACACCAGCATCGACTCGCGACACAGGGTGACGACGACCTCGACGACGGCACAGAAGGCGATCGTCACGACGATCTGGGCGATCGACAGCTTGAAGTCGAGGAGGGTCTGACCGAGGACCTGCAACGTCATGATCACGGCCGAGAGCTTCAGACGGGGATCGCCGCGCTTCGGGAGCACCACTGGGATCCGCGTCCCGCCGATCGTGACGCTGCGCCCGCCGGGAGGGGCGGCGGCCGGCGCCCGAGGCGCCGGATCGTCGAGGCCCCGACCCGTCTGCACGTCAGCCCGCCGGCTGGAGGGTCGCGGCCGCGTAGGCACTGTTGATCAGCGGGCACCACACGACCACCGACTTGTACGCCGTCGGGTCGACGCCGTCGGGAACCACGAAGTTGAGTGAGCCGGTCGTGACGTCGAGTGGCGCGGCGAGGACGGAGGGTGCGTCCACGTACGCAGCGGTGCTGTGCGGCGCCGGCAGCGGGCTCAGGCGGAGCTCGAGGTCGACGTTGGCGGTCACGAAGAACGGGTCGAGCCGCAGGGCGTACCTGCCGTCGCCGAGCCGGTAGACCGTGATGGTGCCGGTGCCCGTCTGGTCGATCCGGTAGAAGTCGCCCTTCGCCACCGGCCGGGCGCCGGGAGCCGTCATCTCCGGCAGCGGTGGCTCGACCAAGGGGACGTCGACCTGCTGCTGCACCTGGAGGGTCCACGCGCCCTCGGCGGTGACCTCGAGACGGGTCGGTCCCGAGCGGGACGTGATGCCGTACTCGTCGGCGGCCTCGGCGCAGGCCACGTCGAGCAGGGGCTCCGGCCGCGACGGCGCCTTCACCACCAGGCGACCGGCGACGCAGGTGCCCTTGACGCGCCATTGCAGCGCGTCGTCGCCGATGGTGAAGCTGGCCGTGGTCGACGGGCCGACGCCGTCGAGCGTGGCGACGTCCTGCCACCACGGCTGGGACCGCAGCCTGGTGGGTGCGGCGACCGACGTCGGCGTGGACCCGCCGGCGGCCCGACTCACCGCCGGTGCCTTGGGCGGTCGGGTCTCGTCACCCAACAGCCGCTCACGAATGCCGAACACGTTGCCGCCGAGGAGGGCGCTGACGGCCAGCGCCACCAGTCCGAGGACGCTGAGCACGCGAGGCGCCGCCGACCGGGGCGGGGGGTCGCCGCCCGCCGGTGCGCCGGCGGCCGCCGGTCCGTCGGTCATGACCGACGATTCGTGGTCTGTCATTCGCGCTTCCCCAGCGGTCGATACCCGATGACCGCCGAGCGTACCGGCGGCCCGCGCCCTGGACGCCCCGCTCCGGCCCATCGATGCGCCCGCCCGGAGCCCCGGCAGGTCACGCCCTCGCTGAGCCGCCTGGTGCCGGGAAAGCGGTGGATACCGACGCGAACCCTCAACTGGGCGTCGGGCGCCGTCGATACCACGGTCGTGGCAGCCGGCTCGAGTTCGGGCGTTATGGGCCCGGGGACGCCGAACCGGCTCGCGGGCGGCTTCGACGCGCCCACGGAGACGGAGTGGGACCGCTACTGGACGATCCCCGTGGCCGCCCGGCTCTACAACGCGCTCCTCGTCGTCTGCGCCCTTGCCGTGAGCCTCGATGCCCGCTCGTGCCTCACCTGGGGGCGGACCGCCACCCTGGCGGGGCTGCTCGTCGCCGGCCTGGCCAACGGTGAGCTGGGCCGGTTGGCCGAGGGTGGCCGGGTCGAGCGCCAGCGCATCCACAAGGGCCTCTCGGCGTGGCCCCTGGCTGCCGCCCTTCTGATCGGCCCCGCAGCGGCGGGGATCACGGCGGCCGTGGTCTACACCCACGCCTCGGTGCGAGGGATCCGCATCACTCGCTGGAAGTGGATCGGCTCGTGGGCGATCGTCACGCTCAGCGCCCTCGCCGCCTCCGCCACGATGCGCCTCGCCGTCGGGACGAACCTCCCCGCCACCGGCTCGGAGCGGGCCATGGTCGGGGTGGCCGCCGCGCTGGTGGCCTTCCTGGCGTGCGAGACCGTCCTCCTGGGCGTGATCTCCCGGCTCAACAGCCCCGAGGACGAGGTGTACCTCCGCGCCCAGCTGGCCGACGCGGGCTTCTATCTGGTGGAGGCGTCGGTGCTCGCGTCCGGGGCCCTGGTCGCCGTCCTCTACCGGTACTGGCCCGGCTTCATCGTCCTCGCCGGTCCGGCATCGTTCCTGATGCAGCGCGGCATGCTGCACGAGCCCCTGCGCGACGAGGCCAGGCACGACCCGAAGACCGGCCTGCTGCACAGCGAGGCATGGCGGTCGGCTGCGGAAGCGGCACTCGCCCATGCCCGGCGCGAGCGTCGCCACGCCGCCGTCGTGATCGTCGACGTGGACCACTTCAAGAAGGTCAACGACACGTACGGCCACCTCCTCGGCGACGACGTGCTGGCCGAGACGGCGAGCGCCGTCGTCGGGTCGGTTCGCGGCACCGACCTCGTCGGGCGCTTCGGAGGAGACGAGTTCTGCGCCCTCGTCATCTGCGACACCGCAGCCGACGCCTCGGCGGCGGCGGAGCGCATCCGGACGAGGATCGGGGCGCTTTCGTTCTCCGATCCCACGCTGTCGGTGACGGCGTCGGTCGGCGTGGTGGTGGTGTCGCCGGTGCGGGCCGGAGTCGACCTGGCCGCCCTCATCGAAGGCGCCGACCAGGCGCTCTACGAGGCCAAGACGGCCGGTCGCGACAGGGTGTGCGCCCGTGTCGCCGGGGCGGCCGGGGCCTCCCGGCCTTCCTCGCCTCCGGCCCCGCATCCGCAGCAGGAGGCCCTGCGCTAGACACCGGAAGGATCGGCGCGGTCAGGCGGGCCGTACCGGCCCCGGCCGGTCACGACGGCGACGCGAGGTCGGCGGCTCGCACCCGCACCCGGACCGATCCGCCGTCCCACGACTCCACGTCCTCCCACCGCACCAGCCGGGCCCGGCGTTCGAGGGCGGCGAACACGGCGTGGAGGAGCCGCGGTCCCGTGACGTCGCCTCGCAGGTAGCCGAGCCGGACCCCCACGCCGAGCCTGCCGACGACCAGCGCTTCGACGCGCAGGGCGGCGCCGAACGGGAACAGGATCGGGCCGTCCTGCACGAGCCTCACGTCGGACACCACCCCCACGTCGCGCCCCTCGGCGTCGATGACACGGGCGCGCAGCAGGTCACTCAGGAGCATGGTCGCTCCGGGGCAGGTGGGAGACGACGTGCTCGCGGAACCACCGCTCGGCCGACGCCGATCCGACCCGCTCGTGGTCGAGCCCGAGCGTGATGTGATCGCCGATGTCACTCACCACGTTGAACGGGATTCGCACCGGATCGCCGTCCCCCGGCGACACCGCCGCGTGGGCCGACCGCAGCCACCCGCCCAAGCGGTGCCAACCGAGCCGCTGCGCGAGCGCGCCGGGCCCCGAGAGGACGGCCGCCACGTGGAGCTGCCCCGAGGTCTCGTCGACGGCCAGTTCGAGGTCGTCGACCTTGCCCGCCATCCGGCCCTCCCGGTCGACCAGCTGGCGGTCGAGAAGGTGCAGGACGGCCCACAACTGTCGCCCACCGCCCGTTTCGCCGCCCGCGGTCATGCCCCGCCCTTGGTGATGATCATGAGCGGAATCGTCGACAGGGCCACGGCGACGATGAGGAACAGGTAGGCAGTGGCGAGCACGTTGAACACGGGTCCGTTGGTCTTGTCGCCCATGTAGCCGCGGTCATTGGCCACGAGGAGGATCGGGAAGTACGTCAACGGCAGAGCAGCGGCCGAGAGCACGATGGAGTACTCGGTGACCTTTATCGGGTCGATGCCGGTCATCACGAACAGCGCGCCGAGAACGATCACCACGAACACGACCACGTGGAAGCGGGCCGCCTCCATCGGGCGCACGTACTTCCCCCATTGCCAGCCGAGGTACTGGGCCACGCAGTAGCCGGCCGAGAGCGACGTCTCCAGGGCGGCGCCGAAGGTCGCCGCGAAGATCCCGATGATGAGGCAGGCGAGGCCGATCTTCCCCGTGGCCACGACCACCGGCAAAGCGACCTGCGGGAGGGTGTCCACGCTGATCATCCGTGGAGCGAAGACCAGCGTGGTCAAGGCCATGATCGACAGCGACAGGATCCCACCCAGCGGGAAACCGACGTATACGTTGGCCCGGTTGAGGGCCAGGTCCTTCTCGGTCCACTTCTCCTCCACGGCGCCCGAAGAGAAGAAGAACACCTCGTACGGCGTCATGGCCGCGCCGAACAGGGCGATGGCGAAATAGGCGTAGGTGAACGGCGTCTCCTCGGCCGGGACGGCGGGATGCGTCGCCTGCGAGAAGAGGTGGCCCCAGTCGGGTCCGAGCTTGACGAGCGCGACTGCGAACGCGAGCAGGGCGAGGCCGAGCAGGCTGAAGGTCCGCTCCATCTGCTCGAACGGCAGCCGCCAGATGACGATCCAGACCACGGATGCCGCCAGCGGCACCATGAGGATGTAGCTGACGCTGGCGGCCATGGACAGGGCGATGGCCACCCCGGCGATCTCTGCGGCCAGGGTGAGGAAGTTGATGAACGAGGACGCCAGGAGATTCGCCAATCCGACCCTCGGTCCGAGCCGCTCCCGGACGAGGTCGAAGACCGGTCGGCCCGAGATGGCCGCCACCCTTCCGGCCATCTCGGCGTAGACCACGATGCCGATCACCCCGACGACGACCACCCAGGCCAGACCGAGCTTGAAGCGGGCCCCGGTGGCAGCGTTGGCGACGAGGTCACCGATGTCGACGAAGCCGCCGATGGCCGAAAGGATGCCGAGCGTGAGGGCGAAGAGCTTCTTCACGCGTGCTCGACGGAGAAGCTCTGGAGGCGATCCGCGTCGTCGGCGAGGGGCTCGGCTTCGTGGTCGAGCGCGTCCAGCTCGCCCCGCCGCACCGCGGTACGCACGCTGCGGACGTGCTCCAGGGCGTCACTCAGCACGCCGTCGAGGTCCTCCTGGACGGCGTCGGCCCGCTCGTCGGGCGGCTGGAGCGAGTCGAACGTCCCCTGGAGGCCGCTCAATGCCTCCTCGGCATCGGAGATCACCGTGGAGAGGTACGGCCCGAAGGAGCGATGGGCGTTGTGGGCGGCCAGGTCGACGGTGGCCACCTCGGAGAGGGCGGCGTCGGCCGTGCTCCGGGCCTTCTCCTCGTACTTCCCGAAGGTGCGGGCCGCTCCCACCGGGTGCGGAAGGCACCGCGTGGCCAGGATCGTCAAGGAGACGAACAGGAGGAGCAGCGTCGTGAGACCGACCCCCGGGCGACGCGAGACCGACACCGGCCGTCTGTTCCCCGGACCTCGCATTGCCTAACGACGGGTGGACGACGGGCCACGCGTGCCGGTTGGGGCAATGTGGTGCGTCGAGCCTGCGGCGCGTCCCCTGCGGCGTCCGTGGAGAGGAGACGTCGGTGGACCGGGACCAGCTACGAGAACGGCAACGCCCGTTGCGCGAGCGCTACACGGCCGACCCGGCGTCGGCAGTGGTCACGCTTTCTGCCGAGGGCTCGTTGGCCGGCAGCGATGTCACCTGCTCGGTCCGCACGGGTCGGGCCCTCGTCGAGGCCGGCCTGCACCCGGCCACCGGGGGGGACGGCTCGTTCGCGTGCTCGGGTGACATGCTCCTGGAGGCGCTCGTCGCCTGCGCCGGCGTCACCCTGCGCGCCGTCGCCACGAACAGGGACCTGCGGGTCACCGGCACGGTGAAGGCCGAGGGCGATCTCGACTTCCGGGGCACGCTGGGCGTCGACCGCGCCGCGCCCGTCGGGTTCCGGGCGATCCGCCTCACGTTCGACCTTGAGTCGGACGCGGGCCAGGAGGACCTCGACGGCCTCGTGGCCACCACGGAGCGCTACTGCGTGGTGCTCCAGACCCTCGCCAACGGTTCGGAGCTGTCGGTCGCTCGCACCTGAAACGACAGAACGGCGGGGCCGGCCCTACGCCTTCGCCGGCTGCTTCGTGTCGAACGTCGTCCAGTCCTCGGGGTTGTCCTCCACGAAATGGGCCACGACCGAGCCGTCGACGCCGTCGACCAGCACGAGACCACGCTGGAGCGGCGGCTCCTCGCTCGAGTACAGGAGGATCCGCCACGTGGGCCTGCTGCGCAGCCCTCGCCAGGCGAGCTGGGCCGAAGCGTGCCCGACCGGGAAGCCGACACAAGTGGATGCGGCGACCAGCGCGTCGGTCTCCCGGACGGCCAGGCGCCAACCGGCGGCGACGTGGTAGATGCCGAGGGCCCCCAGGAGCGCGGCGGCGAAGAGCATGCCGCCGTTCACGAGCACGCCGCCGTCGCCTGCCGTCACCCACAGCACGAGGCACACCGCGGCCACCGAAAGGTGGATGATCCCGGGGATGCGCCGCCGGCTGTTGTCGGGAAAGGTGTACGGGCCCCGGTAGCCGGTGATGTCGAGGTCGTCGGGCAGTTGCCCGCTCTCGTCGTCGCCCTCGAGCCCGATCGCGTCGTCCGCCACGAGGGCAATCTACGTGACCCCGCCGTACCGGCGGCCGCGGGCACGTCCGGCTCAGCGGCGCAGCGACGCCGGACAGGCGCCCGGCGCCCCAGGGACCTCGGTGCCTCCGACCGACGACCGCGGCTAACGGGGCGGCGACCCCGACCGCGCCGGGGGGGCGACGTCGGGCACAGGGCTCGGCGGACTGCCCTCCAGGTGCACGAGCCCCGCCGTGCTCGGCGAGGCGGCTGCCCCTCCCCGCGCACCGACGAGCACGACCGGGCGGCCGGCCGCGTCCCAGTCGAGGGGCGCCGACAGGATCTCCCGGTCGGCCCAGCCAGGGTCGCCGCTCACCTTTCGGTGGTAAACGAGGTGGCTGCCGCCGGCCGTGTCCACCACGCACCCGTGACCCCCGCCGGTGAACAGCGGTCGCTCGTGCTTCCGCCAGGCCGCGGGGTCGATGACGTCGCCGCCGGTCCACTCCAGCAGCCCCGTCTTGTAGGCCTGCGTCCAGCTGGCGTCCGCCGCGTACAGGACGAACAGCCGGTCGGTGGCGGGGTGGCGGAAGGCCTGCGGGCCCTCGTTGACAGGGGCGACGGTCATCTCCCACGGGTACCGCGGCGAGGAGACGCATCGCCGCTGGCCACCGATCGTCCACGGGTTGTCCATGGGAGCCACGTAGAGGTTCTGGGGGAAGCCGTCGGCGGGACCGTCCCAGCCCGACCACAGCGCGTACAACCGACCGTCGTGCCGGAAGACGGTGAGATCGATGGCCCACACGTCGTTCGCCGGATCGTGGACCGGCCCGAGCGAGCCGTAGGGCCCGAGCGGGTCGTCGGCGACGAGGGCATAGGACCGGTGGCTGCCCGGCCGCCCGTCGCCGGCCGAGTAGTAGACGTACCAGCGCCCGTCGATGTGGTGGAGCTCCGGCGCCCACAGCTGCCGGAGCCGCCCGTTTCGCCCGCCCGGTGGCCAGATCACCGTTTGCACGTTGCGGTCCATTCGGGCCAGATCGTGGAATCGCTTGACGACGATCGTGCTGTTCCTCCCGGCCGCCTGGACGAGGAGGAGCGACCCGTCGTGCTCCACGACCCACGGGTCCTGGCCCGGGAACGGCCGGCGTTCGCGAAAGGCGGTCCGCAGGCTCACAGCCACGCTCCGAGGGGGGCGGCGACGCGATCCGCCATCAGTCCGAGCAGCCAGCCGGTGGTCAAGAGGACCCACACGGTCACGCTGGCATGGACGAGGGCCACGCTGTCGTCGTCGCTGAGGTGGCCGACGAGGGGAACCACCCAGAACACGCTGCGCAATACGCGCCGGCCGGGCTTGCTCTCCAAGTCGGCGGACATCGCGTCGACGCAGTAGACGACGAACGCCATGGTCGCCTCGGCCAGGACGACGAAGACCGGCGTTCCCATCCGGTCGTACTCCAGCGTGAGCAGCCACCCGCTGGTCACCAGGAACCACACGACGGCGCCGAACCGTCCGAGCTTCAGCATGTTCCGGTGGGTGAACCACCGCGTCAACGTCACCATCCACAGCACCGACCGAGCGACCCGCTCCGAGGCCGGGCGCCGCTCCTCCCCCACCGCGTCCGCGCAGAACATCACGAAGGCCAGCGTCGTCTGGGCGAGGATCCAGCCGATCATCGGGCCGCCTCAGGAAGGAGCGACCGGACGGTCGCCGGCCCGGCGCCCGCTGCGGCGGGGGAAGTCCCGGGAGAGGCGGCCCATGGCAAGGAAATCGGCTGCATCGACGCTCGACTTGACCGCAGGCGTGCGGGCGGCCGGGAGCTGCGGGGCGAACTGCGGAAACCGCCCTTTGACCCCTCCCGGCGATCCTCGGGAGGCGGGCAGTGGACAATTTCCCAACAGGCACGACCGCGAGATGCCGAATGAATGTCATGGCAGTCTGGACCTGTCGGTGCGTGGCGCGATGAGAACGTCGTTCCGCACTGCCGCAATCGCCGCCGCCATCCTCGCCGGCATCCACGTCGCTTGGGCTCTCACCGACCTCGGCGGGCCCACCGTGACCCAGATGGCGTTGCGGCTGACCCTGCTGCTGGCCGCGATGGGAACGACCGCGGCGTGCGTCACCACGTCGCGGAACTGCACGGGTGGGGCCCGCCGCGGCTGGTGGCTGTTCGGCATGACGGCGACGTGCTGGGTGATCTCGCAGGCGATGGTCGGTGCGCGCGAGCTGACCAGCGGCCGGCGGCTCGAGTTCCCTGCGCCGGGTGACATCGCCGCCAACGTGGCGATCGTCTTCTCGGTGCTGGCCATGCTGGCGTTCCTCGGCGGGTCCCTGTCGGCTGCGGCGCGGATGCGCACGCTGCTCGACGGCCTGCTCATCGCCGCATCGCTCCTCTTCGTCAGTTGGGCCTCGGTTCTCGAGGGCCTGTACCGCTCGACCGCGGACGGCCCGGTGCGGGTGCTCGGCGTCGCCTACCCCATGGGCGACGTCGTCCTCGTCTCCCTCATCCTCGTGATCGCGGCCCGGGCAGCACCGGGAACGCGCCTGCCCTGGACGATCCTCGGTACGGCGCTCGGCCTTTTCGCGGTGGGCCACAGCTCGTTCGCCTACCTGCAGCTCGCCGGTGCCGACGTCGCTCCCTGGATCCAATCCTTCAGCTGGCTGGCGGGCTGCCTCCTCGTCGGCTTGGCCGCGCTCGCGTTCGACGGCGGCCCGAAGATCCTCTCCACGGAGTCCCGTGCCGGCGGCAAGAGCGGGATCTTCCTCCCGTACGTCCCCCTTGTGCTCGCCACCGCGGTGGCCATCCGCCACCGGGTCGACCGGGGTGCTCCGGTGTTCCTCGCCGCCAACGGGGCGGTCATCGTCATCCTGCTCCTCGCCCGCCAGCTGCTCGCCCAGCTCGAGAACCTCGAGCTCACGCAGGTGCTCGAGGAGCGCGTGCGCAGCCGGACCGCCGCGCTCCGCCGCCAGGAGCGGCACTTCCGCGCCATCGCGCAGAACGCGTTCGAGGTGCTGACGGTGGTCGACGCCTCGGGGATCATCCGCTACCAGAGCGCCTCGATCCTCCGCGTCCTCGGTCATCATCCCGAGGACCTGATCGGCAAGCCCCTCGAAGAGCTCCTCGCGCCCGAGGACCGGCAGAGCACGATTCGGATGGTCACCGAGGCGGCGCCTCCCCCGGCCGTCCCGAGCGTGTTCACGACGAGGCTCCGCCGTCCCGACGGGTCGTCGTGCGAAGCCGAGATCACCGTGAGCAACCTGCTCCGCGACGACGCCGTCCGGGGCTTCGTGCTCACGAGCCGCGACATCAGCGAGCGCTCCGCCCTCGAGGGCCAGCTGCGCCAGCAGGCGCTCCACGACCCTCTGACCGGCCTCGGGAACCGGACGCTGTTCCGGGACCGGCTCGAGCACGCCCTGGCGCGGGCCGAGCGCCGGCCGGAGCTGCTGGCCGTGCTCATGATCGACCTCGACGGCTTCAAGCAGGTCAACGACAGCCTTGGCCACGACGCGGGCGACAAGCTCCTGATCGAGGTCGCCCGCCGGCTCGGCGACTGCATCCGAGCGGGCGACACCGTGGCCCGCATGGGCGGCGACGAGTTCGCCGTGCTCCTCGAGCGCGCCGACGTCGAGGGCCCCGAGGTGGTCGCGCAGCGGATCGTGTACCGCCTCCACGCACCGGTGGACATCGACGGCAAGGCCATCGTGACGCCGGGCAGCGTGGGTGTGGCGCTCGGTTCGACGATGACGATGAACGCCGAGGAGCTGCTGCGAAACGCCGACCTCGCCATGTACGCGGCCAAGTCGAAGGGCAAGGGAACCTACGAGCTGTTCGAGCGCCAGATGCACGCGGCCGTGCTCGAGCGGGTGGAGCTCGAGGCCGAGCTGCGCCACGCCCTTCGCCGCCACGAGCTCAGCCTTCACTACCAACCCGTCGTCGAGCTTCCGAGCGGCCGGATCTCCGGAGCGGAGGCGCTGGCCAGGTGGCACCACCCCCAGCGCGGGATGGTGTCCCCCGGCGAGTTCGTCCCCCTGGCCGAGGAGAGCGGCCTCGTCGTCGACCTGGGGCGGTGGGTCCTCGGCGAGGCGTGCCGTCAGGCGAAGCGCTTCCAGGAGGCCTACCCCACCGAACCGCCGTTCACCATGGCCGTCAACGTGGCCGCCCGCCAGCTCACCAGTCCGTGGCTGGTGGACGAGGTGCGCAAGGCCCTGGCCGAGAGCCATCTTCCGGCGTCGAGCCTCGTCCTCGAGATCACCGAGGGAGCGCTCATGAAGGACGCCTCGTCGATCGTGCCCACCCTCGAGGCCCTGCGGGCGATCGGGGTCCGGCTGGCCATCGACGACTTCGGCACGGGTTGGTCCTCGCTGAGCCGGCTCCGGTCGTTCCCTGTCGACAAGTTGAAGATCGACCAGTCGTTCATCTCCGAGATCGCCGCATCGGAGGACGACGCGCCGATCGTGGCGGCCATCGTCGCCATGGCCCACAGCCTCCAGCTGACGACGGTGGCCGAGGGCGTCGAGACGCCGGAACAGCTGGCGTGCCTGTACCAGCACGGGTGCGAGGAGGTGCAGGGGTTCCTCCTGTCCCGGCCGCTCCCCGGTGATCGACTGCTGGAGCTGCTCGCCGATCCGGGCGGGATGCTCGAACCGGCCGGTTCGGTGGCCGGCAGCCTCAGCGAGGCCGAGCAGGCGTTCATGGGGCTCGTGGCGGACACGAGCAGGCCGGCCGACGGGAGCGACCGTGTTGGGCCCGTCCTCCGCGAGCTCAAGCGGGTCACCGGAGCCGAGGTCGTGTTCGTCACCGAGGTCCGCTGGCAGGACATGGACCAGGAACTGCGCTTCACGACTCCCGGGGACTTCCTCGTCGACGGGACGCGGATGTCGTGGCCCGGATCCCCATGTTGCGAGATGCTCCGGGGTGGCGAGCGGTTCATCGCCGATCTGCCGGCCCGGTTCCCCGACCACGACCTGGTGCGGGTCTACGGCGTCACATCGCTGACGACGGTGCCGCTCGTCACCGGCGACGGCACCGTCTACGGCACGCTGTGCGCCGCCGGGCGCGGGCGGGGCAGCGTCGACGAGACGTCGGTGGTGCTCATGGAGCTGTTCGCCCGGCTCCTGGTCGAGCACGTGGGAGGCGACGACAGGTTGACGCAGATCCTGGCGGCACCGGCAACACCGCATGCTCTGGCCGTGGGGCAATAGGGGCCAACGGCCGCACGGGGCGGGCGCGCACGCCACGGGCCCGTCCTACGCCGGCCACGCCGCCTTGAGCCGGTGCAACGTGGCGTCGAGGGGCTCGGGCAGCACCCGCGTCTCGGCGACCGAGGTCATGAAGTTGGTGTCGCCGTGCCAGCGGGGCACGACGTGCAGGTGCAGGTGCCCGGGCACGCCCGCCCCGCCGGCCCGGCCGAGATTGGCCCCGACATTGAGACCGTGGGGACCGAACGAGGCTTTCACGGCCCGAACGGCGTCGAGGGTCGCGGACCACAGCTCGGCTGCCTCGTCGGCGTCGAGCGCCTCCAGCTCCGCCTGGTGGCGCTGCGGCAGCACCATGACGTGGCCGCTCGTGTACGGGTACGCGTTCAGGACGACGGCGACCAGCGCGCCGCGCCACACGACGTGGCTCCCGTCGGCCACCACCCGGCACAGCACGCAGTCGTCGCCATCGCCCGGCGCCGTCCCGACGGCCGTACCGACGTAGTCGGCCCGCCATCCCGCCCACAGCCGGTCGAGCGTCACCCAGTGGTGCTTCGGCTGTCGACCTCGGCCTTGAGTCGGGCCACGAACTGCTCGACGGGCACGCCCCGCTCCGGCCGGTCGGAGTGGCGCGAGTTGACGCCGACGGTGCCGGCGGCCACGTCGTCGTCGCCCACCACGAGCACGTAGGGCAGCTTCTCCAGCTTCGCCTTGCGGATGCGGGCGCCCAACGGCTCGTCGCCGTGGACCCAGTCGGCTCGCAGACCTTCGGCCCGCAGCCGGGCGGCCACGCCGGCAGCCGTCTCGTCGTGGTCGTTGCGGACACCGAGCACGCGAGCCTGCACCGGTGACAGCCACGCCGGGAAGGCCCCGGCGTAGTGCTCGACCAGCACGCCGAAGAACCGCTCGACGGAGCCGAACAGCGCACGGTGGACCATGTACGGACGGTGCCGGGCGTTGTCGGCACCGGTGAACTCCAGGTCGAAGCGGGTTGGGAACTGGAAATCGACCTGCAGCGTCGACATCTGCCAGCGCCGGCCGATGGCGTCCCGGATGTGGACGTCGATCTTCGGGGCGTAGAACGCGCCCTCGCCCTCGGCCACCACGTAAGGAATGTCGGCCTCCTTCAGCGCCTGGTGCAGCGCGTCGGTGGCCACGTCCCAGTCGGCGGCGTCGCCCACGAACTTCTCCGGGCGCGTCGCCAGCTCCGCCTCGAAGTCCACGAACCCGAACGTCCGCAGCAGCTTGAGGATGAAGGCCAGCAGGCTGGCCAGCTCGGGGGCCAGCTGGTCGGGCGTGCAGAAGATGTGCGAGTCGTCCTGGGTGAACCCGCGCGCCCGCAAGAGGCCGTGGAGCACGCCCGAGCGCTCGAACCGGTACACGGTGCCCAGCTCGAACAGGCGGAGCGGGAGATCCCTGTAGGACCGCTGCTGCGCCTTGTAGATCAGGATGTGCATAGGGCAGTTCATGGGCTTTGGGTAGTAGGTCGCCCCCTCCAGCTCCATGGGCGGGTACATCCCGTCGGCGTACCACTGGAGATGCCCGGACGTCTCGAACAGGGTCGATTTCGTGAGGTGGGGCGTGTAGACGAACTGGTAGCCGGCCGCCTCGTGCTCGTCCCTCGAGTAGTCCTCCATCGTGCGGCGGACGAGGCCGCCCTTGGGGTGGAAGACGGCCAGGCCGCTGCCGATCTCGGGTGGGAAGTGGAACAGGTCGAGCTCCACGCCGAGGCGACGGTGATCGCGCCTCTCGGCCTCCTCGAGCTGGCGCAGGTGGTCGGCCAGCGCCTTGTCGGACTCCCATGCCGTGCCGTACACCCGCTGGAGCTGGGCCTTGTGCTCGTCGCCGCGCCAGTAGGCACCGGCCACCCGGGTGAGCTTGAACGAGCCGAGTCGCGACGTCGACGGCACGTGCGGTCCCCGGCACAGGTCGACGAAGCGCTCGGTGTTCCGGTACGCGCTCACGGACCCGCCCGTGGCGCCCTCGTCGGGGTCGACACCCTCGATGATCTCGACCTTGTACGGCTGGTCGGCGAACAGGGCGAGGCCCTCGTCGCGCGTGAGCTCCTCGCGCTCGAAGGGTTGGTCCTCACCCACGATCTGCCGCATGCGGGCCTCGATGCGCTCGAGGTCCTCGTCGCTGAACGACGCGCCGCCGGGAAGGTCGAAGTCGTAATAGAAGCCGTTGTCGATGGGCGGCCCGATGGCGAACTTCGCCCCCGGCCACAGCTCCAGGACGGCCTGGGCGAGCACGTGGGCGGTGGAGTGGCGGAGCACCTTGCGCCCCTCCGGTGAACCGGCGGTGATGATCTCCACGGCGGCGCCCCCGGTCGGGAGCGGTGCCCCGAGATCGACCTCGGCGCCGTTCACCCGGGCGGCGACGGCGGCCTTGGCCAGCCCGCGGCCGATGGCGGCGGCCACGTCACCCGCCGTCGATCCGTCGGGCATCTCGCGGGTGGTGCCGTCGGGAAGGGTCACGGTGAGGGGCGCCATCACCGGCCGAGAGTAATCGGCGCCGCCCGCCCCGCTGCGGGCGAACCGCCCCTTGGGCTCCGGCGTGGGTGAGCTGCTCGGCCCTCCGTCCGAACCCCGGATCAGGGCCGGCGCGACGCCCATGCCGCCTCGAGCTCGCCCAGGCTGAGGCCCTCCGTGGCCCGCAGCGCGGCGTCGACGTTGTGGTCCACGCTTCCGGGGCCGGTGCGCACGTCCCCGAGCCCGGCGAAGAACGCGGGAGGCGCGTCCGCACCGCGGCGCCCGGCCAGCAGGGACACGGCGGCCCGACTCTCGCGGTAGGCGCGCACGATGGCGACCGACGACCCGGTGCTCATCTCGTAGTCGCGCGGGAGCAGGGCATCTCCCCCGGCCGGGCGCCGCTCCCCCGCCGGGCGACCGGTGGCGACCCAGTCGGCCACGCCCTCGTGGACCCATGCCGGGATGAACGGCCCCGACAGCGGGGCGGAGGCGAAGTGCACGAGCTCGTGCACCATCGTCTCGACCTGGGCCGGCCGCGAGTAGTCGCCGAGGCGTGCGTCCTGCACGAAGACCCGGGGCGCAGTGGCGGTCCACCCCCCGTCGGCGC
>DATAIT010000002.1 GCA_036262515.1 Acidimicrobiales bacterium
GTGAACGGCTACGGAAACCACCGACCGATTGACCGGAGCGAACGCGGAGCATCGAAGAGCCCTGCCGTTTCTGCGCTGGGCGGGGGGGAAGTCATGGCTTGCCCCCAAGTTGGCCGAGCTGTTCCCGAACCTGGAACCTGCGCGCTATTTGGAGCCGTTCTTGGGCTCGGGAGCGGTCTTCTTCGGTCTGAGGCCGGAGTCAGCGACACTGTCCGACCTCAATGCGGACCTGATCAACGCGTACGAAATGGTGCGTGACCAACCTCACGAGCTCGTCGCGGTACTTGGCTCAATGAAGGCCGGGCGAGAATCGTATTACAGGGTTCGGAAATCCCATCCCCAGACGCCACTCCGCCGCGCCGCCCGATTCCTCTATCTCAACCGACTCGGCTTCAACGGAATCTACCGAGTCAATCGGCAGGGCGTGTACAACGTGCCATTCGGAGGGCACGACCGGAAGCTCCAGTTCTTCTGGCATGACGATCGGCTTCTGCTGGCCTCCAAGGCCCTCTCGGGCGTGGAGCTACGCGTTGCGGACTTCTCTGAGGTTCTGGCCTCAGCGGGAGCCGGAGATCTTGCCTACTGCGATCCGGTGTATCTCGTTCGCTCTGTAGGCGAGTCGTTCAGCCGGTATACCCACACGCCCTTCGACCAGGGAGATTTGCGCCGACTCGGTTCAGCCGTCGACGGCGCCGTTCAGCGGGGAGCGGTCATCGCTTTGAGTTGGCCAAGCGGGACACGCCTGGATGGCTTTCCAAAACCGCGCCGGGACCTGCGCCTGGAGCGGCAATCAACAGTCAGCGCCCGCGCAACGGCGGCTACCAGACGCGTCGAGAGACTCGTCCTGTTCGGCGATCCATCGTCGGTTAGGTAGGTCCAGCGCCGCGGCCGGGGGCGAACGTCGATGCCAGCATCTTGCCTCGCTGCCAATTCTGGGTTTCGTCCGCCAACGCTGAGCGCCGAGGTAACCGGCCCTTCTCGACGAAGCTGGGATGACCGGCGGGTGACCATCCACCGCTGAGGTGGGGGCCTCACCGAATCTCGTGACTGTTCGACGGTCCGAGACACGGGAGGCCCCGGTGGTTGAAGGTAGTGCTGCGCTGTGGTTCAGCGCGTCAGGGTTCGAGCTGCTCGACGTCGCCGACGACGGCGTGGAGCTGGTGGTGGCGGTGCAGACGACGGCGACCGTGGTCGGCTGCGCGCAGTGCGGCGTCCGGGCGATCCCGAAGGACCGGCGGTGGGTCACGTTGCGGGATGCGCCGAGCGGCGACCGGGCGGTGCGCCTGCGATGGCGCAAGCGGATCTGGTCGTGTGCCGATGCCGACTGCTCGGTCCGCACGTGGACCGAGCAGTCGCCCCTGGCCGAGCCACGCCGCGTGCTCACGGCGCGGGCCGGCGAGTGGGCCACCAACCGGTTGGCCGCCATCGAAGGCACACCGACGTCGATCGCCCGGAGCTTCGGGGTGTCGTGGGCCACGGTGTGGTCGGCGGTCGAGCGCATCGGCCGACAACGGGTGGATGACGACGAACGGGTGGGCGCCGTGGCCATGGTCGGCTTCGACGAGACCGTCATGCAGCCGGCCCGCAGGCGCCGCCGCCGGCGCTTCGTCTCCGCCGTGGTCGACGTCGCCACCGGCCAGCTCATCGACGTGTTCGAGGGCCGAGATGCCGGCGGGCTACGGGCCTGGATGGCCGATCTGCCGCCGTCGTGGCTGGCCCAGGTCCAAGTGGTGTCGGTCGACCCGCACGAGGGCTACCGCTCCGCGGTGACGGGCGCCCACCCGATCACCGGGCGCTCGAGCCCGCTGGCGCATGTGGCCGTGGTGGTCGATCCGTTTCATGTCGTCCGCCTCGCCAACATGGCGCTCACCCGGTGTCGCCAGCGGGTCCAGCAGGAGACCATGGCGCATCGGGGGTGGAAGGGTGATCCGCTCTACGACGTTCGCAAGCTGATGCTCCTCGGAGCCGAGCGGGTGGACGAGGCGGGTTGGCGGCGCATCCACGCCGCCCTCGACGCCGGCGATCCGACTGACGCGGTCAGGGACTGCTGGGTGGCCAAGGAGAAGGTCCGCGACGTGTATCTCACCGACGACGAGGGCATCGCCGCCGAGCGCTTGGACGACGCCATCTCCTGGTGCGCGGCGGTCGAGTCGGGACCGGAGCTGCGGCGGCTGCTCAAGGTGCTCCGGCGGTGGCGGAACGAGATCCTGGCCCACCACCGCACCGGCGCATCGAACGGTCCGGTGGAGGCGGCGAACCTCCTCATCAAGCAGGTCAAGCGCGCAGGCCGGGGCTTTCGCAGCTTCGCCAACTACCGCCTGCGCATCCTCCTCGCCGGCGGCCACTGCCGCTGCAACACTGGTGCGGTCACGAGCATCCGGACCCGCCGTCCCAGGTTGGTCGCGTAGGGCCAGGTAACCGGCGGGTGCGGGCGTTACCTCCACTCGGTAACGCCGCGCCGCGTGGTCAGCGAGTGGCGCCGGCCAGAAACGTGGCGACGACATAGGTGGCGTGGCGGTCCAGCGACCCGCGGCCACGGTCGTAGCGCATGGTGGTTCGAGGATCGGCATGGCTGGCCGCTTCCTGCACGTCGCGCAATGGCACGCCGGCATCGAAACTGGTGCACACCGATATTCCAACCATGCTGAATGCCCTCCCTTCTGTCTCGGTTGGTTGCATCCAGTGAGCATTCAGGAGAGGTCAGCATCGGCGGCAGTGATGCTCGCGTAGGTCGCCCAGTCGCCGCCGGCAGCGTGGACCCAGTCGACCGCTGTTCCCACCGCGATGCCGAGCATCTCGGCCAAAACGACGGCAGGGACTTCGGCCGCCAGTTGAGCCTGGGCCGCCCGTCGTGCCGCTCGCCCGTCGATTCCGAAGGCACTGAGCCGCTGGCCGAGTCGGAGGGCGGTGATGGGCTGGCCGGGGAGGTGGCCGGGGAAGAGCCACCGGCTCGGGGTAGACCCGATGCCGACGTGGTGAGCGCGGCCCGTGTTGATCAGGTCGGTGATATGGGTGGCGAGCGGGGCCGCCACGAGGACGGCCTGGGTGCCAAAGCGAACCGAGACGTCGCTTCCGGTGATTGTGACGGCGTCGACGGTCATCACCGCGATGCGGCTGAGCGTCTGCGCGTAGAGGAGCACGAAGCTGCCGGCCACCCGATCGGCGGTCTCGATGCCGGGCGCCCGCAGGAGCGTGGCGATGATGGTCCATCGCTGCTCGGCGTCGAGGCAGTCACCGGGTCCGGAGCGCAGCGACGGAACGCTCAACTTGGGACTGAGCTTTCGTTGTGATGTCCAGTCGACGAAGTGGTGGGCGTCGTAGCGCGAGCGGCCTCCGGTGGCGAGCCAAAGGTCGAGGTCGCCCTGGGTGCAGGTGGCCAGGGTGAGGCCGTGGTCGGCCAGCCAGTCGAGGAAACGGGTGGCGCCGATGACCTGGTTGCGGGCGTGGTTGATGGCCGTGCGCTCGTTGGTGTGGTGATCGGCGCGTCGCCGGACCCGCCGCAACACCCGCCAGGTGGCGAAGGCGGCGACGGTCTTGCGGTCGTCGGCGCGGCCCATGGCGGCCACGGTCTGGGCGTTCATGCGCTCGAGGGCGACGAGTCGTTCGTCGCGGGGAGGCAGGACGCCGTGGGCGACGAGCATCTGGCGGACATGGTTGGCGGCTCTGGGCCGGCCATGGGCGTCGAGCGCTTCGTGGGACACCGCCATGGTGCCCCGGGCCATCTCGGTGAGGATGGGGGCGCCGGCTCCTTGACGCAGCCAGTTCAGCGCCTTGCGCGGTGTCGGCGACGCGGCGATGGTGTCGCGCACGCCCACCAGTCCGGCCGGCACCATTCCGTCGGGGCCGGAGAGGACGTGCGCCGTGCGGCGGACGAGGGCGCATCGTTCGCAGCGCCCCCGCTCATAGAGCTTGTCCTCACGACCACACTCCACACAGGTGTGCATCGGGGGTAGTCCCGAGCAGTCACAGCAACGGATGGCGTCCGGGCCGGGGGGTGAGACGAGGCGTCGCTCGACGCCGCAGTCCGAACACCTGCCCCGCCGACGCAGGGCGGCGCCGTAGCAGGGGTCACACACCGGCCCCTCCGCCCAGCGGACGGTCGGGGGCCGGTTGGCACCGCAGTGGGCGCAGGGCACGGTGGCCCGGGGGACGCAGCGAAGACACCTCGGCCTGCCGGCCGCCACCCCGGTGCAGGGTCGCGTCCGTCCGCAGCTCCCACACACGCCCTCGGGAAGCTTGTAGCAGCTGACGCAGACGTCGGGGCCGGTTGCGGTGGCCTGCACGCAGATGGGCTCGACCCGCCCGCACACCCCGCAGGCCCTCCGGGGACGTACGTCGGAGCGGTTGTAGCAGGAGCCGCACAGCGAATGGCCCGTCCTCGTCCACACGAACGGTCGGACCCGGCCGCAGCCGTCACACGCCCGCCCCTTTGTCGCCACTGCTCTCAGCTCTTGTCGTCGCGCACGATGCGAGCCCGGCGCGGCCGCAGGTCTCGCACCGTCGCGGAGCCCGGGCCCGGCCCCGCCGACGACACCGCCTTGGGCAGCCGGCGGGACTCGACGGTGACCTCGATGAGATCCGCCGGTGTGACGGCCAAGATGTCGCACAGCGCGGACAGCGTCGTCAGGTTGAGCCGCTCGGGCGTGTTGACCACGAGGCGGTAGACCTGCTCGCGCGACAGCACCACCCCCCGCTTGGCCAGCAGCGGCCCGAGCTCGGTGGTGGCGAACATGCCTCGGGCGGCCATGACCGCCCGCAGGTGCCAGTGGTAGCCGACACTTCGTGTCACTGGTCCTCCTCGTCGAAGGCGCGGGCCAAGGCCTGGCGCATCATCTTGTTCTTGTAGTCGCCCGACACCGAGGTGTAGATGGCGGTGGTCGAGGCCCACGAGTGGCCCACCTGCTGCTGGACGAACAGCGGGTCGATGCCGTCTTCGACCAGATGGCTGACATAGGAATGGCGCAGGCAGTGCGGGGTCAGCTCGGCTGGCAGGCCCATGGCGTCGCGATAGGCGGAGAAGCGCTCGTTGATGTGACGGGTGCTGATGCGCGTCCCCCGCTCGGTCAGCCACAGCGCGGAGGTGGCCGCCGAGGCGTAGAGGGGGCGGACGTCGCTGAGGTACTCCTCGAGAGCCTCCACCGCCCAGGGCATGACGCTGGCCACGTTGCGACGCCGGGGCGGGCTGCCCCGCATGGCCTTTCCCCACCGCACCGACAGCATCCCGAAGCGCCCCAGCTCGGGTGCGGCCGGGTTGGTGGAGAAGTCGGTGGTGTCCAACATGGCCGACTCCCGACGGCGCAGACCCCACGCGTAAGTGACCTTGAACAACGCGGTGTCCCGCCACGCCGCCAGCCCGCCCTTTCGCCCATGGGCCCGGGCCGCCGCCACCCGGTCATCGGCGAAGTCGAAGAACGCCTGGAGCTCGTTGCGTGTGAAGGGACGCCGGGCCGGGTCGCCCTCGTAGTCGGCCACGTGGTCGGCGGTGTTCCAGTCGTGGCAGATCTGGCTTGGATGCTCGCCGAAGCGGGCCTCGCACTCGACGGCCCAGCCGTAGCGGCCGTCGCAGGCGAAGTCACAGAACATGGCCACCGCGTTCTGGTAGGCCCGGATCGTGGTGGGCGAGCGGCCCATGGAACGCAACGCCACCGACCACTCCTCGATGTCGCCCGGTCCCCACTGCCACGGGTAGCTGCCGGTGAAGTCTTGGAAGCGCCGCAGCGTCTTGTCCCTGCTGTCGACGGTCGGCGCGGCCAGCAGGCGGCTCTCCTGCTGCAGACGCCATCCGGCAAGGATGGCCTCGAACACCGCCGCCTCGGGGTGCAACAAGATGGCGCCGTCGACCAACACCAGACGGGCTGAGCCGGCCATTTCAGCCGCTGCGGTCACAGGCATTCCGCCTCTCAACCCGGCGCCGTGCTGGGTGCCTCATCGTTGCACCTGATGCAACGGGGCGGGTGGATGCCTTCTGCGACAAGGAGTACTGGGCAACCGAGAGGTCACTCAGGCTGCTGCAGCAGAACCCAGATCCCATATGGGGGCTCGGTGCTCCACCCTGTCGAGTGATGCAGCTACTGCAACAGTGCCCAGTTGGGCGGCGGTGATGAAG
>DATAIT010000003.1 GCA_036262515.1 Acidimicrobiales bacterium
TGGTCGGCGCTGGCCGGCGTTCTCCGGCTGTGGGTCGGGATCAACGAGGCCGTCACCACGCTGCTCCTCAACTACATCGCCCTCGACCTCATGCTGTTCCTGATCTACGACAAGTGGAAGGACGCAGCCGGCAGCGGCCAGCCCGTCACCGCCCCACTGCCGGTGCCTGAGCGGCTGCCGCTACTCGGTACGTCGGCGGTGCACGCCGGCATCCTGGTGGCCGTCGCCGCCACCGGACTGGTGTGGTGGGCCCTGCGCTCCACCCGCTGGGGCTTCCAGCTCCGGGTGGTGGGCGGCAATCCCGAGGCGGCGCGCCGGGCCGGCCTCACGGTGGGCCTCCTGCTGATCAGCGCCATGGCGGTGGGCGGTGCCCTCGCCGGCGTCGGCGGCGCGGTGCATCTGGCCGGCGCCGAGTTCAAGCTGCGGCCCGGCTTCCTGGTGAGCTACGGCTACATCGCCTTCCTGGCCAGCTGGCTGGCCCGCCACCATCCCGTACGGGTGGCCACCGCCGCCGTCCTGCTGGCCGCCATCGCCGTGTCGGGTGACAGCCTCCAGCTCGACTCCGGTCTGCCGGCCGCCACCGTCAACGTCCTCATGGCCCTCGTCCTGCTGGCCGTCTTCGGCTGGACGCATCGCACCAAGGCGGTCGTGGGGTGACCTTGGTCACCGAGGTCATGACCGGGGCGATCCGGGGCGGCACGTCGATCCTCTACGCCGGTGTCGGTGAGTCCTACGCCGAGAGCGCCGGTGTGGTGAACCTGGGCACGGAGGGCAGCATGCTGGTGGGCGCCCTGGCCGCGTACGCGGTGGCGTCGGAGACCAACAACCCGTGGGCCGGCGCGGTGGCCGGCCTGGTGGCGGGCGGTGTCCTCGCCCTGGTGCACGCCTACTTCGTGCTCCACCGCAGGGCCAACCAGTTGGCCAACGGCCTGGTCGTGTTGTTCCTCGGCCTCGGCCTCACGTCGCTGTTCGGTGCGTCCTATGTGAGCAAGCCGGCCAAGTCGTTCACGCCGTGGCGCATCCCCGGGCTGGGGTCGCTCCCCGCCGTCGGCGACATCCTGTTCAACCACGACCCGCTCACCTACCTGAGCTTCCTGCTGGTGCCCGCCTCGTGGTGGCTGCTCACCCGGTCCCGCTGGGGTCTGCTGCTGCGGGCCGCCGGCGAGCGCACCGAGGTCCTGTCGTCCTACGGCCACTCGGTTCGCCGCATCCAGTACATCGCGGTGGTGCTGGGCGGCACGCTGGCCGGCCTGGGTGGCGCCCAACTGGCCATCGCCTATGCCAACGCCTGGTTCGAGAACATGGTGCAAGGGCGAGGTTTTGTCGCCGTGGCCGTGGTGATCTTCGCCGCTCGCCAGCCCTTCAAAGTGGCCGCCGGCTCGTATCTGTTCGGCGCCGCCCTGGCTCTGTCGCCTGCCCTGCAGGCCCGCGGCTACGGCATCAACCAGTTCGCCCTCGACGCCATCCCCTACGTGACGATCATCGTCGTCCTCGTGGCCCTGGGTCGCCGTAGGGCGGCCGAGGCGCCGGAGGGCCTCAAGAAGGTCTTCGAGGTCTCGCCCAGCACGTAGCTCCCCACGCTCCGTCCCCGAAAGGAAAGCCACACCCGTGAGAATCCGAACCCGAACCATGCCTGCAGTCGCCCTCGCACTGTCACTGGCCGTCGTCTCCGGCGCCTGCGGCAGCAACACCACCGACACGGCCACCACCGCCACCACGGTGGCCGGGAGCACCACCGCCGACGCTGCTCCCGGCAAGGACTCCAAGGCCGTGGGCTTCATCTTCGTCGGGCCGAAGGACGACTTCGGCTACAACCAGGCCGCCTTCCAAGGCTCCGAGGCGGTGAAGAAAGCCTTCCCCGACGTCGAGGTGTTGACGGCCGAGAATGTCCCCGAGACCGATGACGCAGCGAGGGTGATGGAGGGGATGATCGACAAGGGGGCGAAGATCATCTTCGCCACCAGCTACGGCCACCTCGACCCCGCCATGAAGGTGGCTGCCGCCCACCCGGACGTGGCCGTGGTCCAGCAGGGCAACCTCATCAAGGGGACCGTCCCGGCGAACGCGGGGACGTACTTCGGCACGGTGTACGAGCCGGTCTACCTGGCCGGCATCGTGGCCGGCAAGCAGACCAAGAGCAACAAGCTCGGCTACGTCTACGCCTTTCCGATCCCCCAGACCATCTCCAACATCAACGCCTTCGAGCTGGGCGCCCAGTCGGTGAACCCCGCGGCCCAGACGTACGTTGTCAACACCTCGCACTGGTGCGACCCCGGCAAGCAGGCGGCGGCGGCCAAGAGCCTGCTCGACCAGGGCGTCGACGTGATCACCCAGCACCAGGACTGCACCGGCACCATCACCAAGGCGGCGGAGGCGGCCGGGGCGATGGTGGTCGGATACCACGCCGACGCCTCGTCGCTCGCCCCCAAGGGCTGGATCGCCGGCTCCGAGTGGTCGTGGGCCGACCTCTACACCGACATCGTGAAGACGGCGCTGGCCGGCGACTTCACCGGCAGCCAGTACAACGCCAACTTCCGCGAGGGGCTCAAGGACGGCCAGAACCCGTTCGTCGAGTCGAAGCTCGGCCCGAGCGTGGGCGCTGAGGTGAAGTCGCTGCTGGATACGGCCAAGGAGCGGATCTCGACCATCGGCTCGCCCTTCGCCGGCCCCGTCGTCACCCAGGACGGCAAGACGCTGGTGGCCGACGGCACGGTACCCGACTACGCCACCATCGAGTCGATCATGACGGTGTTCGTGAAGGGCGTCGTCGGCGAGCTTCCCAAGAACTGACCGGCTCAGGGGGTTGGGGTGCCGTTGCCCCACCCCCACCGGTTGCCGGCCGCCGATGACCTTTCTCGACGCCACTACGCCCTACCCCTGGCCCTACGACGGCTGCCTCGACCCGGAGCGCCTTGCCCTGGTGATAGCCGGGGCCCAGACGGCCTGGCAGCAGGCGTCGTGGGGCGCGGCGGCCGCCCTCGCCCGCATCACCGAGGTCGCCTACGCCCTGCGGGAAGCGGGGATCCTGGTGGTGCACCTCCAACACGAGCGGGTAGCCGGCGCCCGGCCAACCCGCTTTCCGCCCGCAGCCCGAACCACCGACGGCGACCTGGTCATGGTGCCCGGCCCCGGGGACCTGGTGGTGCGGGCGACGGGCATCGACGGCTTTCACGGCGGCCCGCTCAACGACGAGCTGCGTCGCCGGCGCATCGACCACCTGGTGCTGGCCGGCTTCGGAGCCGAGGTGTGCGTCGACAGCACGCTGCGCTCCGCCAACGACCGCGGTTACGAGTGCCTCACCCTCATCGACGCGGTCGCCCCGTTCTCGGCCGACCTCGGCCGCCACGCCCTGTCGAGCATCACCATGTCGGGTGGCATCTTCGGCGCCATCGGCCCGTCCGCCTCCCTCCTCTCCGCATTGTCACACGCCCGCCCACCCGTTTCCATGGAGGCGCAATGAGCCCCGGTCCCGTCGACGCCGAGCCCTACGCCTGGCCGTACAACGACGTCATCGACCCCGAGCGCACGGCCCTGATTCTCATCGACTGGCAGGTCGATTTCTGCGGCCCCGGCGGCTATGTCGATGCCATGGGGTACGACCTGGCCCTCACCCGGGCCGGCCTCGAGCCCACCGCCGACGTGCTGGCGGCGGCGCGTGAGGCGGGCTGGCTGGTGATCCACACGAGGGAGGGCCACCGGCCCGACCTCAGTGACTGTCCGCCCAACAAGCTGTGGCGCTCCAAGCGGATCGGCGCGGGCATCGGCGACTCGGGACCCTGCGGGCGCATCCTGGTGCGGGGGGAGCCGGGCTGGGAGATCGTGCCCGAGGTGGCCCCCATCGAGGGCGAGCTCATCATCGACAAGCCGGGCAAGGGCGCCTTCTACGCCACCGACCTCGACCTCCTGCTGCGGACGGCGGGCATCACCCATCTCGTCTTCACCGGCATCACCACCGACGTGTGCGTCCACACCACCATGCGCGACGCCAACGACCGCGGCTACGAGTGCCTCTTGCTGACCGATTGCACCGGCGCCACCGACGTGGGCAACTACGACGCGGCTATCAAGATGGTCACCATGCAAGGGGGCGTCTTCGGCGCCGTCGCCCACTCCAAGGCTCTACTGGCCGCCGTGGCCGGGTGACAAGGCCCGAGGGGAGCATCGCCCGCGCTGCCTTCGCCGATGCCGCCGCACACCTGGCCAGAGCCAGACCGGCGGGAGGCGGGGGCCGGCCACCGTTCGACTACCGGCCGCCGGGCGCTGGCGGTGTCAGTCCGTCCGGCCCACCCACGGTCACTAGTCCATCGAGCGAGTGGTCGGGGCCGCTAACTGCTGCCGCCGCGGCACTCTTGGCGGGCGCCGTCACGAGCACCGAACTGGTGACCGGTGCGCTGGCGCGCATTGGCGAGCGCGACGGGGATCTGCACGCAGTAGTGGCTCTTTCCCCTGACGCTGTTTCGGTGGCGAGGGAGCGCGACGCCGAGCTGCGGGCCGGGAACCGGCGCGGACCATTGCACGGGATACCCATCTCGGTGAAGGACGTCATCCACGTGGCGGGCCTGCCCACCAGGGCGGGGTCGGACGCCTACTCGGTGATGGCCGACCACGAGGGGACGGGCGTAGCCCGGCTCCGTGCAGCCGGCGCCGTGATCGTGGCGAAGGTGAGCACCCACGAGTTCGCCCTGGGCGTCACCAGCCCCCAGACCCGCAACCCTTGGGACCCCACGCGGATCCCGGGCGGCTCCAGCGGTGGGTCAGCTGTGTCGGTGGCCACCGGCATGGCCCTTGCCTCGCTGGGCACCGACACCCGGGCATCGATACGGGTGCCGGCTGCCCTCAGCGGGGTGGTCGGGTTCAAGCCCACCTATGGCCGCACCCCCACCGACGGCATCGTGCCGCTGGCGTGGACCATGGACCACCTGGCAACGATGGCCATGTCGGTGGACGACGCGGCGATCATGCTCGACGCCCTCCTCGACGACGGCAGCGCACTGGCCGGGGCCCGGTTGGACCGGCCGGCCGTGGTGGGCATTGCCCGGTGCGGATTTGACGGCGCCGAGCCGGGCGTGGCCGGCTGCGCCAGGGCGGCCGTCGCCGCCCTGGGCCGCCGAGGCCTCCCGCTGGTGAACGTGTCCCTTCCGTCAGCCGGTGACCTGGAGCTGGCCAACGCGGCCGGCCTGGTGATCTCTCGAAGCGAGGCGGCTGCCTTCCACCGGTCGCTCGACGCCGACCTCAGCCTGTACTGGGAGGAGGTCGCCCAGCAGTTGGAACTCGGGGCCGAGGTGGCGGCGGTGGACTACCTCGACGCTCAACGGGCGCGCGGGTTGCTGGCGACCCGGCTCCTCGAGGTCTTCGAGGAGTGCGACGTGCTGGCCATGCCCACCGTGCCGGTTGTGGCGCCACTGGCCGAAGACTTCGCGTCCTACCTGATGGTGCTGGCCCGTAACGCAATCCCGTGGAGCCTGGTCGGCTTCCCGGCCCTGTCGGTGCCATGCGGCTTTTCCGAGGGCCTTCCTGTCGGCCTCCAGCTGGTCGCCCCGCCCGGAAGAGAGGACCTGCTGGTGGCGGTGGGCCGGGAAGTCGAGGAGGCGGTGGCGTGGCCTCGCGAGGTGGCCGATCTGGCCGGCTCCTTCGCCCAGGCTGGTTCGGGGGACCCACAGGTGGTGCCGTCCGCGTAAGCGGAGTCGGTGTCTGCTGCCCCTGTCCCACTTGATCTCCCTACTCGCAGCCGACCCCGTCGTTGTCGCGGTCCAAGTGGGGGCGCGTACCCCGGAACGCCCCGTCGAACCGGCGCAGCGCCGGCGGCTCGAGCGGCTGAGCAGTTCGCGTAGTAGACGCCAGGCGAGGGAGAGCCGACCACCGGAGCAACGATGACGGGGGCCGGCTGCGTCGTCGTCGGCAGGGTGGCCGTGGTCGTGGGCGGCGCCGTCGCCCGAGAGGTCGAAGGCGCAGTGGTGGCGACGGTTGTCGGTGCCGCCGTCGTCGATGGAGCCTGCGTCGTCGTCGACAGCTCGGTCGTGGTCGTCTCTGCCCGGGGAAGCTGGTCCTCGACGGCGCCGAGCGGTGTCGTCTGCGTCGGCTCCTCGTCGCCGCACGCCCCGAGCGCCAACAGGACTGCTCCCACGACGAAGACGCGCTTCACCATCGTGACCAGCCCCCCGGCGCTCCGCTCGGTGCGGAGTCGACCGCCGAAGCCTGACCGCCGGCGTCAGCAGGCGACAGGGACAGATGACCCGATCTACCCCTGTTCGACCGACCGGCGCTCCTCGCACCACGCATTGAAGACGTCGGCGTCGACGTGCTTCACGCCGCCGATCACCACATGCGGCAGCTCGCCGGCGGCGATCGCCTCATAGAGCAGGTGGCGCGACAGCCGCACCGTCTCCGCCGCCTGGCGCACGGTGATGTACCCGCCCTCCCGAGGCATGTCGGAAGTGTCGCAGATGACGGCCTGGACTGGAAGCCCCCTCACCCCCAATCGGACCGAAGCTTGGCCAACCGGCAGGGGCCCGGCGGCCTGCCCCCGCGCACGGTGAGCGCCTTGGGCGCCGCCCGAGATACGCCGATGTGGTCGAGAGTTGTGCCTTGGCCTCAGCGCTCGGAAGGCGCCGGTCTCGTTGTTGTCGTAGTCGGCGGCGGCGTGTCTTCGTCAGGGCCGCCGACCGTCGCACGAAGACGGCTCCCAACACAGCGAGCAGGGTGTATCCGGTCATACAGAGACGCTCGCCCGCGGAGGCAGACATTTACTGGTCGGCAATCGTCACGGACAGCGACGCTAGGCGCGCCAGGCCTCGCCGGCGCGCGGCCGTTGTAGGGGCCATCCGTCTCCTCGGTGCCTACCTGGCCAGGTCTGCGAACCTGGCTCAGCCCCGGCGGGCCGGATCCTTGCCCCGGTCGAGCCACAAGCACCGACCTCCCGGGCCTCCGCCCATGAGCGGCCAACACCTCCTGGCGACCTCCGGATGGCCGACCACACCCAGGAGAGGGTGGGTCCTGTTCCACGGGCTGCAGGCCGGGACAGTCCTGATCCTCGAGGTGAAGCCTTGCCGGCCCTCGCGCGAGGGTCGATGATGCAGGTGCCCATGGCGCGGTCCAGCCTGCGACAACGTCTCGCGCTCCTGCTGCCAGGAGCGAGCCAGCGCCGACGCCAGATCGCCGCGTTCGCGCAGGAGTGGCAACGGACCAATACCGAGGCGGTCGAAGGACCATGGTGGTTCGTGCTCGGCGACTCGACTGCGCAAGGCGTCGGCGCGTCAACGATTCGACATGGGTATGTTGGTGCAGTCGCCGATTGGCTCAGCGTCCGCGACGACGTCCGGTGGCGCGTGACGAATGTTTCGGTGAGTGGCGCTACTGCAGCTGAAGTCGTGGCTGTGCAACTGCCGCTTCTCGAGGCGGCTCTGGCCGCAGCCTCACCCCCGGACCTGGTGTCGTGTGCAGTTGGGCCGAACGACCTGCTGCGTCGGACGACGGACCTCTTCACGTCGCTCGAGACGGTCGCCGCTCGACTCCCGAGGGGGTCACTCCTCGCGAACATGCCGCGTGGATTCCGAGAGAACAACGCGAGGCGAGCTAACGCAGTCGTTGCGTCGCTAGCGCTGCAGCACGATCTGAGGCTGGTCGATCTCTGGGCAGCGACCGGCCCTCCCTGGCGCGGCAAGTACTCCGCTGACATGTTCCATCCAAACGACGTTGGCTACCGCGACTGGGCTGGCGCGTTCATGCGTGTCCTGGCGGAGGCTGGTTAGCCTCTACTGCGATCTGAAGTGCCAACGGACCTGGGCCAGGCAGGTGCCAGCCCTCACCCCACCGCTGCCATAGCGCCTCATGGAAAGTCGGCGTCGGTCATGAGCCATCGGGTCGCCTCGGTCTGCAGCCGGGCGAGCACGGCCGGCGCCATGCCGAAGCCCGGCTGCGAACTGGCGAGGAGAACGTCGGCACATCGATGCATTGACGTAGGCGCACAAGCACGGCGCTCGTACAACTCGACACTTGAGCACAGAATGCCCGCACTGCGCTCGGCGGGTTGATCGACGTGGCGCGACAGATCGCCGGGCGGCGAGAGGAGCTGAGGCGGCCTTGGCCACGGCTCGACAGACGCGCGAACGCAGTTAGGTTCGGTGCGAGATCGCCTCAAGGTCGCCTCGGAGTACCGCGCGGATCTCGTCGGAGAGCCCAGGTCGGTGAACGCCCGGTGCACCCAACCTTCGCCGGTAACGAGGCCACCGCCCATCCCTCCGGCCACACCCGAGCCGATCGGTCGCCGCTCGAAGACCACCCTGCTGGAGTTCTCGTCGTTGCCGGGCCAGGCGATCGCATCCAGATCGCGAAGCAGCATCCGTAGTGCGGCCTCTGTGCAGAGGACGGATGATGCAGGAAACGCAGCGTAGATCTGACCACCGTCGTCGCCCTCGAGGATGACCGCGCCGTGCTCCGCACTCCGGGCTTCCTGCAAGCTCCGGAACGAGACGTAGTCGCCACCCGTTGTATCGGCCATGATGCGACGAAGGCCGCTCTCGTGGTCGTCCGTCACTAGCGCATAGTGACACTCCCTGCCGGCTCGCGAGGCCCGCCGGCCGACGAAAATGGTTGATCGGCGTGCTTCGCCGGCCGGCGCTCGATCCCGCGCTGCGAGCCGGCGGCCGCACGACAGGCACCTCGGTCCGGATTGAAGGAGGCTTGGCGCATGGACTTCTTCGAGGTTGGCGACAAGGCAACAGTCTTCCGCGCGCTCAAGACGGCCGCCGCCGAACTGGATGCGGGCGATGTTGGCTGGGAGAACTCAGGTGGCGACGACTTTCTCCCTCTGGAGGTCGTGATTCCAGGGGACGAAGGCGAGCCACACCTGGCTGAGGAGCCGCGAGCACTTGCCGTCATCAGCGGGCGCGGGTGGGTGCTCGGCGACGATCGAAGGGTCGAGATCGCAGCAGGACAAGGTGCGTGGTGGGCGGCCGGGGAAAGTTGGGATGTCGGAGCTCTAGACGGTCCCCTCAGCTTCGTCGAGATCGCAGGGCCAGCCGTGGAGCCACGTCACCTTCGTCGAGGCTCCTAATGCATGATGCGCGTCCTCGAGGCAAGCGCGGTCGCATTTTGGTGCGCCAGCTAGGAGGACCATGCGGGGCCAGTCAGGACCAGGCAGAGGCGATACGCCGCTGGTAACGCCGACGGCCCAGACGCGTGAGCATGAACAGCACTGGCGCCGGTACCTCCCGGCGTAACGCGTGGGCGGCATCGGCGTCAATGCCGTCACTCAACCAGGAGAAGAAGATGCCGCCTCCTTCGGTGTGCGACTTGCGCGCCGACGCAGCGGCCGCCTTGAGCTGTGGCGTGCCACGGTGGCTGGCTGTGAACGGCTCCAGGTCCCGTTCCTCATGGACCAGATGGTCCTCGATGACGCCAGCCACGCCGCTGACGACCGTGCGCGCTGCCTTCGCGTTGTCGTCCGATGGATCGGCGCAAAGGTCGGCCATGGCGACATTCCCCGACTGCAGCGCCCGCAGCATGACGGCGTGCTCCCCGTGCAGGTCGCCGACGATCGAATTGTCCGCGCCGAGCTCGCGAAGAGCAGGCCAGAAGAATGGAGAAATAGTCAAGACCTGTGGATCACATTTCCCGTCGATCACGCGGCGGCTTCCTGATCCTGCTGGTTGGGTCGCTCGATCATCACCCCCTTGTCGAAGGTGGCGCCGGCCCGAACCAGGGCGACGAGGTGGGGGGCGTTGATCGACCGCCACCGCTGCTCAGCCGCCTCGATGAGCTTGAAGGCCATGGCCAGCCCGGCCGCCCGTGATCCCGGGCCCTTGGTGACCTTGGTGCGAAGGCGCACGGTGGCGAAGGTGGACTCGATCGGGTTGGTGGTCTTCAAGTGGATCCAGTGCTCGGCCGGGAAGTCGTAGAAGGCGAGCAGCGGCACGGCGTCATCGACGATCTTGGCCACCGCCTTGGGCCACTTGACGGCGAACTCGGCGGCGAAGGCGTCGATGGCCGCCACCGCGTGCGCCCGGTCCTCAGCGTCTCGGATCTCGGCCAGCATGCGCCGGGCGGTGGGCTGGACGGACTTGGGTAGGGCGTTGAGCACGTTGGCCACCTTGTGCACCCAGCACCGCTGCTCGGTGGTCTCAGGCCACACGGTGCGCAGCGCCGCCCAGAACCCGAGGGCGCCGTCGCCCACGGCCACCACCGGCGCCCGCATGCCCCGCCGCTTGAGGTCCCGCAGCACGTCGGCCCAGGACTCGGTCGACTCCCGGTGGCCGTCAGTGATGGCCACCAGCTCCTTGGTCCCGTCAGCACGGACACCGACGATGACCAGGGCACATAGGCGTGCCTCCTCCAGGCGCACGTTGAAGTGGATGCCGTCGGCCCACACGTAGACGAAGTCACGGTCGTCGAGCCGGCGCTCGGCGAAGGCCCGCTGGTCGGCCTGCCACTGCTTGGTGAGGCGGGTGATGACCGA
>DATAIT010000004.1 GCA_036262515.1 Acidimicrobiales bacterium
CAGCTGGGACGAGGCCCCTGCGCCCGCCCTCGTCGGCAAGCGGATCTTCGAGGGTCTGTTCCAGCAGGACCTGGCTCCGCGCTGGGCCGGCATCGCCAACAACGTGACCCACTGGGCCACGGGCCTGGCCTGGGGCGCCCAGTACGCCGTGTTGGCCGGTTCGGTCGGCCCCCGTACCCGGGCGGCCGTCTCCTCCGCGCTGGGGCCGGCGGTGTGGGGGACGAGCTACGTGGTCCTCCCTCTGGCCAAGCTCTACCGGCCCATCTGGGACTACGGGGTGAAGACACTGGCGAGGGACCTCACCGCCCACCTCGTCTACGGGTCCACGACCACGGCGGTGTTCCGGGTACTGGGCGGCACGCCGTCAGGGCCCGGCCAGCCGGAGCGGTCCTGACAGGACGACCCGTCTCACCCACGGTTGGTCCGTGAGCCGTTCCACGTCGGCAGCCGTGACGGTGCCGGTGCGGACGGGCCCGTCCACCCCCCGCAGGTCGAGCGCACGGAGGACCGATCGGTCGCACTGCGCGGCGTCGACGTACACGAACACCGGTATGCGACGGGCACCGCCGTCCCCGCCGCCCTCGCCGCCGAGCTCGTGGCCGGCGGATCCCGACAGGGCGGCGGCCAGCGCTGGGTCGACCTTCGACCACTCCATCACCGAAACGGTACGCCCCGCTACAGCCCCTTGGCGTTGACGACGCCGTAGCCCCACTTGGGGTCGAAGGTCTGCGCCGGCTGCCCGGGAATCCTGCTGTTCTTCCGCAACAGGGCCTTGGCCTCCTCGGGCTTGAGGTCGGGCTGGCGCTCGAGCAGCAGCGCGACCAGCCCCGAGGCGAAGGGCGTGGCCATGCTCGTCCCGGCCATGATCGTGTGCAGCGGGTCGATCAGGAACCGCGGATCCGCCGGCGAGTGCACCGACAGCGAGGAGGCGATCATGGCGCCCGGAGCGGCGAGGTCCGGCTTCTCCGCGCCGTCTCGCCTGGGTCCCTCACTGCTGAAGTCGGAGACGTCGTCGAGCTCCAGTCCCGAGGTGAGGGTCTCGCTGAAGATCGTCTCCCACTCCACCTTGGTGGTGTAGGAGGCGAGCGTGATTGCACCGGTCGCCGCCCCGGGCGTGCCCACCTTCATCGAGTCGACGACCGCCGGGCCGGTGAAGATCGAGACCTGGTCGTCGATCACCCACACGTCGACCGTGCCCTTGGAGACCTTGGCGCCTCTGAGGCGAAGGCGCCACATCCCCCGCGAGGTCGGCGGACCGGGGGGCGTGGGCGCAGGCTCGATGGTGACCAGGAAGTTGTGGTCGCCGTTGGCGGGGTCCGGAGGTGGCGTGACGATCTGCACCGCGCCTTCGGGCAGTGCGTAGTCCTTCGACGGCGATCCCGAGGTGATGACCGGCTGGAACGGCGTCGACACCTCCGAGGGAGAGACGACCGCCACCTCCAAGCGATCCGTTCCCGGGTACCAGCCGTTGTAGGCGGCCACGAAGGCCGGGTCGGTCGGTCCCCGGCCGGCCATGGCGCAGGCGATCGTCCGTGTGCGGTTCTTCTGCACGAGCACCCGGGCGTGGATGTTGGAGTTGCCGGCGTTGCCGCCCGCGCAGCACACGATGCGGCCCGGCCCGACCGCCTCGTCGATCACGGTGGACAGCGCGTCCGAGCCGTCGTGACCGTCGCCCTGGCCACCGAGGCTGAGGTTCACCACCGCCGGCATATTCCGTTCCTCGGCGATGCGGAAGATGTAGCGGATGCCGTCGGCGATGTGGGCATCGAGCAGATCGGTCTTCACGATGACGAACTCGGCGCGCGGCGCCACGCCGGTGTAGGTGGGATCGGCTCCGGCCGCGATGCCGGCCACGTGGGTGCCGTGACCGATGGTGTCGCGCGACTGCGACATCGCCGGCCCGGACAGCTCCACGCCGTAGCCGCCCTCGGCCACGCCGGTGCCGTTCAGGGTCTGGTCCCAGATCTGGAGGATGCGACCCTCGAAGTCGGGATGACCGACCTCGATGCCGGTGTCCACCGTGCCGACGATGACGCCCTTCCCGCTGAGCTTGCTGGCCTTCCGAAATGCGGGGACCTTGACGGCGGCCCGGGCCTTGTCCATGGACAGGCGGAGGCGCTGGGCCGGAACGATCCGGGCGACGGCGCCGTCCTCGGTGAGCCGGTCGATGCTTTCCATCGGCACGATGGCGGTGCGCACGCTCCCGCCGGTCGCACCCCCGTTCACCGTGACGCCGATCTCACCGAGGTGCTCGAGGCTGGCACCCGCCGCCGGGTGCAGGAAGACCACGACCCGGGGCGGCTTCGGCGTGGCGTCGATCGACACCACGCCGATGCGCGCCGCATGCAGGGCGAGCGCAGGTGGGCCGGCCCGCTGGTAGTCGTCGACCGCCAGCGCCAGCGTCGGGCTGAGCTTCTCGTAGCGCATGTGACCCCCTTGTCGGCCTTGCCGACGCGCGCCGGGTTCGACCGTTTGCGAGTCTTCCCGATCGAACTCGGGGCCGCAACCGGCCTGGCCGCGGCCTTACACGTGGCGTCGTCAGCCGCCGGCGGTGCGCTCCGCCCGGTTCGGGTCGTCGCCGTTCCCCTTTGCGCTCTCCTCCCTGTGGCCGGCCCGGGCGGCGTGGGTGAGGGCGGCCGCTGCGGCGCCCGTCGCCGCCGTCGCGGTGACCAGTGCAGCCGGGCGGGCCCACCGGCTGTTGCCGCCGGGCGGTGCCGACCTCGACGACGCAGCGCCCGCCGCGTCTCCCGCGATCGCCGGGGTGGGCGGCCGATCCGGGGCGGGGAGCGCGGTCGGGGCGGAGGATGTCGCCGCGCTGGGGGCGGGAGCAGCCGAGGTGGACGCTGTCGCAGCGGGAGGGGCCGGGGCAGGCACGGTCGGCGGGGAGGCGTGACCGGAGCCGGAGGCGGCGAGCATGCGAAGCTCCGGCAGGCGGGCCGCCACCCGGTCGCCGGGGCACTGGGTCCGGCTCATGTCGCGGTGGCCGGCGACGGTCGGCGTGGTGACGAGTGTCCCGGCGGGATGCCTGTTCGACCCCCGCGACGTGAACGTCGCCGTCGCCCCGTCCGCCAACGAGATGCCCGATCGGGCGGCCAAGGCGTGCAGGAGGCGGCTCATGGCGGCGAAGGCGTCGGGCGTCGGCTCCGCCGTCTGGTGGTCGCCGATGAAGCAGCACAGCTGGTCGAAGCCCTGGTTCCCACCGGTGGCGTCGCCGGCGACCGGTCCGGCCAGGCTGCCGGTTCGACCCTCCCAGACGCGCCCGAAGCGGTCGACCAGAAAGTTGTAGGCCAGGTCCGGCCAGCCCTTCTCTGGGGACGTGTGGAACCGCACGAACCCCCGGAGGATCCCCGCCACCTCGTCGAGCGCATAGCCGTTCCCGGGATCCACCGAATGGTGCACGAGCAGGTACCGGACATCGGGCTCCGGCGGGAGCGGGCCGGCGGGCGCGAGGTCGCCTCCCCACTCCGATCGCGGCACCACGGCGACACCGCCCAGGTCGGTGGTGACCGCAGCCGCCGGCCCCGTGCCGCGCCCTGCGAGCAGGAGCGCACCCCCGGCGACCACCATGTCGGCGAGGAACCGACGGCGGCTGACGGCCTCCGGAAGGGGCGGTGCGCCACCGTCGCACATCGGACCACGCTAGGGGCTGTCCGGCCGCCGCGCACCCTCAAGGCGGCGCGCTACCGTTGCGCCGCCATGCTGGCCTCGGTCCTCGGTTGACCACCACCGACATCCCGGGCGGCGATGCCGGCCAGGCCCTCTACGGTCTCTCACCGGAGGAGTTCACGGCGGCCCGCAACGCCCTCGCCAAGCACCTCCGCTCGGAGGGCGAAAGGGCCGAAGCGGCGCTGGTCGCCAAGCTGCGCCGCCCCCCGGTGACGGCCTGGGCCCTCAACATGGTGGCCCGCGAACGACCCGATGTCATCGACTCGGTGATGGACGCAGGAAAGCAGCTGCGGGCGGCGACCGACCAGGCGCTGGCAGGGAACGCGTCCGCCCTCCGCACGGCGCAGGCAGCCGAGCGGCGCGCCGTGGACACCGCCACCGCCGTCGCCGCCGTGCATCTCCTCGCCGGCGGTCAGAGCTCGGGCGACGGACCGAGGCAGCGCATGGCGGGCACACTGCGCGCCGCCCTGGTGGACCCGGCCGTGGCGGCGGCGTTGCGCGCCGGTGTCCTGGACGACGACCGTGAGGCGCCGGGATTCGGCCTCGATGCCTTCTCGCCCTCGGTGGCCGGCTCGGCCGCCCGGCGCCGGCCTTCAGCCCGCAGCCCGGCCGGGCGGCCCGGGACGGCAACCGGCGCCGAGGGCATGGGCGCAGGCCGGCCGGCGCCCGCCGCGGCCACCGTCGACGCCGAGCGGGCGGAGGCGGAAGCGGGACGTCGGGCCGCCGAGCGGGCGAAGGAAACGGGACGTCGGGCCGCCGAGCTGCGCGACGCCGAACGGCGGGCCGCCGAACTGCGCGGTGCAGCCGATGACGCGGAGCGGGGGGCGGACACGGCACGGCGCGCTGCGGCCCGGGCCCGTTCCGAGGCCGAGGCGGCGGCCAAGCATGCCGCCGACCTGGAGCGCGAGGCGGAGGCCGCCATCGGTCGGGCAACGGCCGCCCGCACCGCCGCCGAGGAGGCATCCGGCCACGCCGACGAGGTCCGACGCCGCGCAGCAGCCGGCTGAGGCTCTCTCCCTAGCGACCAGCCAGCTCGACGATACGCGGGAGCAGCTGGATGACCCGGTCGTCGTCCACCGGCTCCCACATCCACGCCCGGTGCTTTCGCAGGACGCCGCCCACCATGGGCCGCACGGTCCAGACGTTGCCGCCGTCGTCGAGGATCTCGTAGGTGCTCTGCGTCCCCGAGCAGCCCCCGACGGACACGCCCGCGAGGTGCTCGCCCTTCCTGCGGCCCTCGAACGACTGCGCCGCCTTCCGCTGGAAGACGCGCGGGGCCAGCAGCCGCAGCACCGCCACCGGGCCCCCGTGCTGACGGACGGTCTGGTCCCATGCCTCACGCGGGTAGTCGTGGGGATGGTGCAACAGGAAGCCGAGGCACTCGAGCGCCCCGCCGGGAAGCGCCGCCACCGGCGGAAGCGCAGCCACGGCAGCGGTGCCCGACGATTCCCGGCACCACGCGCACAGCGGAGCGGCGTCGGCCCAGAACGCCCGGAGATAGGCCGTGTGCTCACGCTCCGACCGGTAGGGCCCGTTCCAACCGAGGCGGCTGGATCGGTTCAGCAGGTGCTCGCCGCACGTCGGGCGCCCGCAGCCGGCGACGCACGTGCTGGTGGCGGGCAGCCCGCACGAGCAGGTGCCCAGGTGCTGCACCGCCCAGCCGGCTCCCTGGGCGGGCGGGCCGGGGGACGCCCGCCGGGCCGGAGCACCGGCACCGGCGGCTGACCCTCCGCCCCCGTTGCGGGCGTGCGCCTGGGCGGCCGCCTCGGCCGCCAGTCCGAACACGGCCCGGCGCCGACGGGGCGGCTCGTAGGGGACCGGCTCCGGAGAAGGGTCGGCCCGGACCGGGCGCCGAGCCGTGGTCTCGAGAGGGGCCGCACGGGCAGCCTGCGGACCCGACCGCCGGGGAGCCGGCGGCGCCGCCGGAGGAGCCAGCGGCTGGGGTGGGCGCCCTGCACCAGTGGGCTCCGGGAGGAGGGCTGTCCCGTCGGGGTCGGACACGCGCCCGTCGGGCGGCGGTCCGGCGCCCGGTGGCCCGGCCACCCGGCGGCGCCGGCCGGCCGGCTGTGCGGGTCCTGTCCTCACTCGCGAGACCACGTCGTCCGACCTCCGTGTCGGCGTCGGACGCCACCGTAGGGAGGCATCCAGGACGGCACGAACCGGGCATACCGGCTCACATCCCCGTCAGTTCCTACCCCATCCTCCGCGGCCTGTCACTAGGTGTCTTTCGCCGCTAGATCGTCGTGCTGGTCGGATCGGTGGGCTACTGCGCGTCCTTCGACGCGCCGATGGGCAGCGCCGTCATGTCGGCCAGCGGGTAGACGTCGTAGTGGGAGAAGTTGTAGACGGGCGACTGGGCCAGCAGCATCTCCAGCTCGTCGTTCGACTCGACGTCGTAGATCCAGGCGCCGCCGTGCTTGCCGACCAGGTGGTAGCGCCCGATGACCTTGCCCCGCTCCTCCAGCGGCTTGGCGTGGTCGGGCATGGTGAGCACCGAGCGCATCATCTCGCCCGAGACGCGCGACATCTCGATCCGCCACATCACCAGGAACTTCATGGAGTCCTCCTCCGTCGTCAGGCCGACGACGCTAGCGGCGGCCGCAGGCGGGCCGGGCGGCCTCGGGGCCTCGATCGCCGCGTACAGATGCGGGGTGGCGGGCGTAGAATGGGAGTGCTGGAGGGCTGTGGGGCCGCCTGCCGGCGAGATCGACGACCCGCCCACGTTCCTGCTCACTCGAGGTGACCCGTTCGTGTCAGTGACCTACTCCTGGGCGCACACCGTCCTCGCCGGTATGGCCAAGTCGGTCGTGCTGTCGTTGTTCCCCACCACGGCGCGAGTGGTCGACGTGGCCTGTGGGTCCTGCGGTGAAGGCCTCGGCCTCGTGACCGAGTCCGCCAACGGGCCGTGGCTCACGGTGTGGGCGCCGGCGTCGGGCGCCTCCGCCGGTTCGGCCGGCGAGACCCTGTGGGCCATGGCCGCAGGACCGCTGCCCCGGGACGAGCAGGTGCGCGTCCAGTGCTTCGACCACGGCGCCGGCACGGTCGACCCGAGCGTGTTGCTCGAGAAGGTCGATCGGTTCCGATCGGAGGGGGCCTGCCAGCGACTGCCGGTCCAGACCGGTCGCTCCGAGGGCTGACTCCCGGCTGACGGGCACTAGCCCGAGAGGTCGTGCTCGGCCAGCGACCTGAACTCGTCCGGCACCCGGCGCCCGGCGTCGAAGGCGGTTCGGGCGTAGCTCACGGCCTGGCGTCCGAAGCGTGCGCGCACGGCGTCGATCGACCGGTCCACCGCCCACCGTGACGCACCGAGCGCGGTGCCGGGCCGGTGGCGGTGGTCGCCGAGCCCCAGCGGCAGTTCGAGCTGGAGCGCCGGCTCCCCCACCAGGTTGGAGACGGACACGGCGACCAGCGTGATCTCCCGTTCTCCCGGGTGATCGACGAGGGCGAGGCTCGCCAGTTCGATGGCCACCTCGGCGAGGGTGCGCGTCGTCGAGACGGCCACGGGGAGCGTCACCGAGCGGGAGACGGAGCGCATGCCGGGGAAGCGCACGCGCACGGTGACGGTGCGACCGGCCCGGCCGGCGGCGCGCAGGCGCCCGGCGACCCGGTCGGCGAGGAAGGACAGTGACCGCCGGAGCACGTCGGTGTCGGCCGGTCGTCGCCCGAGTGCCGACTGCGCGCCCACCGACGACGACCGGCGTGTCGTCTCGATGCGGCGGGGATCGGCGTTGGCCGCCAGCGAGCCGAGCTTGGAGCCCACCGCCCGCCCGAGGAGGTGCTGGAGGGTGGGCGACGGCGTGTCGGCCAGGTCGCCGATCGTGCGGATACCCCTGGCCACGAGCTGAGCCTGGGTGGCCGGCCCGACGCCCCACATCAGGCGCACCGGGAGGGGTCGGAGGAAGGCCGCCTCCTGGTCGGGCTCCACCACGACGAGCCCGTCCGGCTTGGCGACCTGGGAACCGATCTTGGCGAGGTGCTTCGTGCGGGCGACCCCGACCGACACGGGGAGCCCGATCTCGGTTCTCACGCGCCGGCGGATGGCGACGGCGATGTCGGTCGGCGACCCGAACAACCGGCCGGCACCCGTCACGTCGAGGAAGGCTTCGTCGATCGAGATCCGTTCCACCAGCGGCGTGAAGCTCCCGAACACGGCGATCACCTCGTCGCCCAGTCGCTGGTACTCGCGGAAGTGGCCACCGACGAAACGAAGCCTGGGACAAAGCTCCCTCGCCCGCCAGCCGGGCATCCCGGCGGTGACGCCGTGCGCCTTCGCCTCGTAGGAGGCGGCGAGGACCACACCGCCCCCGACGGCGATGGGGAGCCCGGCGAGCGACGGGTCGAGCAACTGCTCCACCGAGGCGTAGAAGGCGTCGAGGTCGGCGTGCAGGATCGTGGCCCGGGCTCGCTGCGCCATCGGCGCGACCGTAGCCGAACGCGTGTTCGACCATCGCCGTGCCCCCGCCGGCAGTCAACGACCGCATCGCCTCCCCGAGCGCTCAGCGCCCAGGCGTCTCCCGAAGGCGCAGCCAGCGGTACCCGAACCCGTCGAGCTCGAGGTTTTCGAGAGCGGCCGCCGGCGGCGCGTACGCCCGGTTGGCGAACACCTCCATCGGATCGCCGTCCGAGCCATCCTGGGGCCCGAGGTCGACCGTGCGGTCGTCGGGGCCCAGGTTGGTGACGGCCAGCATCACCCCTCCAGGCGCGTCATAGCGCAAGGCCAGGACAGCCGCCTCGCCGGTGTCCACCCGCGCGCACGTCCCGACACCGAACTCGGGGCACTCCCGCAACGTCCGCAGCATCCGCTCCATCCACATGAGCAGCGAGTCCGGGTCACGTCGCTGGGCGCCGACGTTCACGGTCTCGAAGGCGAACTCGCGAGCGGTGACCACGGGGCGAACCAGGCGCTTGGCCGGCGCCGTCGAGAACCCGGCGTTGGGGCCGGCCGTCCATTGCATCGGGGTGCGGATGGCGTTCCGCTCAGGGAGCGAGAGGTCGTCGCCCATTCCGATCTCCTCGCCGTAGCGCAGGACGGGCGTGCCGGGCAGCGTCACCTGGAGGCTGTACATCATCTCGATGCGCCGGCGGTCGTTGCCGAGCATCGGCGCCAGCCGGCGCCGGATGCCACGCCCGTACAGCTGCATCTTCGGCTCCGGGCCGAAGGCGGCGAAGCACTCCGCCCGCTCGCGGTCGCTCAGGCGCCCGAGATCGATCTCGTCGTGGTTGCGGAGGAACGTCGCCCACTGGCACGCCTCGGGTATCGGCGGGGCGGCCTCGAGCGCAGCCAGGATCGGCGCTGCATCGCCTCGTGCCACGGCGAGGAAGAGGCGCTGGTTGAGCAGGAAGTTGAACAGCATCGGGAGGCGGTCCCCGTCACCGAAGTACTCGACCAGCTCGTCGCGCTCGGCGTTGGCCTCGGCCAGGATGACGGCGTCGCCCTTGCGCCACGCCGCGTGCCCCCGAAGGTCGGTCAGCAGCTCGAAGTCCTTCGGCGGGTTCGGCTGGTTCGGCCGGGTGAGCTCGATGACGAACGGGGCGGCGTCCATCCGGAACCCGGCGACGCCCAGCTGGAGCCAGAAAGCCATGATCCTGCGGATCTCGGAGCGGACATCGGGGTTGGCCATGTTGAGGTCCGGCTGGAACTCGTAGAAGCGGTGGTGGTACCAGGCCTTCGCCTCGTCGTCCCAGGTCCAGGTTCGCTCCTGGACCCCCGGGAACACGACGCCCTCGCTCTTGTCCGACGGCTCGTCGGCCGACCACACGTACCAGTCGCGGTACGGCGAGTCCTCGCTCGACCGTGCCGACCGGAACCACGGGTGCAGGTCGGACGTGTGGTTGACGACCAGGTCGATGATCACGCGCAGGCCCCTGTTGGCCGCCTGGTGGATCAGCTCCACGAAGTCCCCGAGCGTGCCCAGCCGCTCGTCGATCCCGTAGAAGTCCGTCACGTCGTAGCCGTCGTCGCGGTTGGGCGTGGGGTGGACGGGGTTCAGCCACAGGCAGGTGACGCCCAGCCGGGCCAGGTAGTCGAGGCGGCTGATCAGCCCCGGGAGGTCACCGATCCCGTCCCCGTCGGAGTCCTGGAAGGTGTCGACGTCGAGGCAGTAGACGACAGCTTGCTTGTACCAGCGCTCGTGCATCCCCCACACCTACCCGCACACGCCGCTGCCGCACGCCGACTGGCGATGGAAGCCGCCGGCGCCGATCCGGCGCTACGTCCGGCGCAGGACCACCGCCTGGACGGGCCCGAGGCGACCGGTCCAGCGGGTGCCGTCGTCCGCCACCGGGCCGGTGGAGACGTCGACGGCCCAGGCGCCGTGGGGCACGGCCACGTCGGCTGCCTCGTCGCCGAAATTGGCGACGACGACCCGCGTGTCGGCGGCGGCCGCCCGCTCGTAGGCGAGCACGTCGGCCGGCGCGGGCAGCAGCCGCCACGCGCCGGCGTGAAGGGCGGGTGACGACCGGCGAGCGGCGAGCAGGCGGCGGTACAGATGCAGGATGGACTCCGGGTCGCGTCCGAGCACTTCCGGATTGCGCACCTCGGGCGACGGCGACCAGGGCAGCCACGGCTGCGATCCGCCCCAACCGTGACCGGAGCGGTCCTGCCACGGGATCGGCGCCCGGCACCCGTCGCGCCCGCCCGGGTCGACGCGTTCGGCGTCGGCGACGAGGGCGTCCTCGAGGCCGAGCTCCTCCCCTGCGTACAGCACCGGCGTCCCCCGCAGCGTCAGCAGCACGAGCGCGGCCACCCGGGCACGCGCCTCTCCACCGCCGTACCGGGTGCGGTGGCGGGGGGTGTCGTGGTTCGACAGCACCCAGACCGGCCATGCCCCCACCGGATCGAAGGCGGTCTCGGCCTCGACCACGAGATCGGCCCACCGGGCCGCGGACCAGGGCGCGTGGAGGAGTGAGAAGTTGAACACCAGGTGCAGCTCGTCGTGCCGCCCGTAGTACGGAGCGAGCAGTGCGGCGGTCCCGAGGTTCACCTCGCCGACCATGGCCCGGTCGCCGGGATAGGAGTCGAGCACCGATCTGATCCCCCGGAGGAGGCCGTGGGTGGACGGATGGTCGTGGACGCCGACGACGCCGCCGGCCACGAGCTCGAGCGGCTGGTCCGGGAGGGCCGGGTCCTTGCCGATGGCGTGGACGACGTCGGCCCGGAAGCCGTCGACGCCGCGGTCGAGCCAGAACCGCAGCACCCCGTGCATGGCCTCGACGACGCCGCCCTCGGCCCAGTTCAGGTCGGGCTGCTCGGGCAGGAACAGATGCAGATACCACTGCGCCGTCGTCTCGTCCCAGGTCCACGCCCGGCCACCGAAAGCAGCCAGCCAGTTGTTCGGCGGCCGCCCGGTGCCTCCTCCGTCGCGCCACACGTACCAGTTCCGCTTCGGCGACTCCCGCGAGCGCCTTGACTCGACGAACCACGGGTGCCGGTCGCTCGTGTGGTTCGGCACCCAGTCGAGCAGGAGTCGGAGCCCCCCGTCGTGGACGTCGGCCAGGAGGCGGTCGAACGCAGCCAGATCGCCGAACGTCGGGTCGATGTCGCAGTGGTCGCTGACGTCGTAACCGAAATCGGCCATAGGTGATCGGTAGATCGGCGACAGCCACAGTCCGTCGACGCCGAGCCACCGCAAGTGGTCGAGGTGACCACGAACACCCTCGAGATCACCGACCCCGTCGCCGTCGCTGTCGGCGAACGACCGGGGGTAGATCTGGTAGAGGACCGAGGTCTTCCACCAGGGCATGGGGACGGCGACGGGTTCTTCCACCGGGCCACGTTGTCACGTGTCCCGGGACCGGTGGACACACTGCGTCACATCCCGGGAGCTGTTCCTCGATAGGGTCGCTGGACACGCCCGGGAAAAGCACAAGGTGATGAGGGTGCCGACACGATCACAGGCCATCTCCCGTCGACCATTCGTGGGGTGGGCGTGACGCTCACCGAGATCCTGGAGACCTGGGCTCGCGATGCGGAGCGCATGCACGGCGGCGCCGCCCTGGGGGTCGTCGTCACCGACGAGCTGCTCGGTCATCTCGTCGAGGAGCAGGGGGTTGCCGCACCGCTCGTCGCCGGGATCAGTGTTCTCGCCGCAGCCACGCAGGTGCCGACGGACAGCGGGCTCCCGAGCCTCGACGAGATGGTGGAGATCGCCGGCCCCGACCGGGTGAGCATCTACGTGGGGGTCGAGCCGGAGGCCAGCACGTTCCCGCTGGGACTCGACCCGGCCATGCCCGTGGTGTTCGTCCCCGTGCCGCCGCAGACGCTTCAGACCCACGCCGAGCTGGAGATGTACAACCGGCTCCGTTGGTACGGACTCGGTCCGAGCGAGGCGTTCGGCGGATCGTCCTCGGGCGCGTCCTGACCGGTCTCCCCAACCGTCGGGAACGATGCCTCATGCGCCGCTTGTGCCTTGCAGCGGCGTCCAGGCGTTCGGGGGTTCGAGCCCAGGCCGACGACGGTCGACGACGGAGCCGAATCGCACTCCACACCCCCCACCGAGGCGGCGCCACCTCCTTAGGATGGACCGATGCCCGACCCGGAGGACGACCGGTTGAACCTTCGCAGGCTCCTCGCCGCCGTGGAGGCGGCCCCGCCGATCGACGCCGTCGACGTGCTCGCCACCGAACTGGCGGCGATGGTCGGCGCCAGCCACGTCAGCCTCCTGATCTCCAACTTCAGCGGCACAGCCGTCGTGCGGCTGTCCCACGTGGGCTCGGGACCATCGCTGCGGGACGGGCACAACGAGCGGGGTGAGTCGTTGTCCCTCCCGGACTCGGTCTACCAGAGCGTGCTCTTGCGGCAGGTCCTCGAAGTCGTGCCGGACGGGGACCGGTGGCTCGTCCTCATCCCCGTCACCGAGCGGGGCGACGCCATCGGCATCCTGGAGCTCAGCCTGGCGCAGCAGCCCGACACCGAAACCGTCGGATACCTCGTGGCCGCCGCCCACGCGCTGGCGTACGTCCTCATCGCGTCGCGCCGGCACACCGACCTCTTCGAATGGGCGCAGCGGGACGTGCCGTTCTCCATCGCCGCCGAGATCCAGCGACGGCTCCTCCCGTCGGCGTACACCGCCGAAGGTGGCTCGTTCACGATCGCCGGGTGGCTGGAACCGGCGCACACCGCCGGCGGCGACACCTTCGACTACTCCGTCGACCGGGAGTACCTCTACGCCTCGATCACCGATGCCATGGGCCATTCAACGGAAGCCGCCCTGCTCGCCACCTTCGCCGTCGGCAGCCTCCGGAACACCCGACGGCGGCTGGCCTCGCTCGCCGAGCAGGCGGACGCAGCCAACGCCGGGCTCCTGGCCCATGCCCGGCCCGACCAGTTCGTGACCGGGCAGTTGGTCCGGATCCGACTGGCCGATGCCCGGATGGAGCTGGTGAACGCCGGGCACCCGCCGCCCTACCTCCTCAGGGACGGGACGGCGACGACCGTCGATCTCGCCAGCGACCTTCCCTTCGGGGTCGAGCCCCTGCCGTACCGGGTCCAGACGTTCGACATGCGGCCGGGCGATCGCCTCTTGCTCGTCACGGACGGCTACCTCGAACGCAACACCGCAGAGGTGGACGTGGAGCAGACGCTGATGGCCACCGCCGACCGCCATCCGAGACAGATCGTCCGCGAGCTCGGAGGCAACGTCCTGACGGCCACTGGCGGGCGCCTCCAGGACGACGCCACCGCCGTGTGCATCGACTGGTACGGGCCCGACGCCGTCCGGGATGCGTTCGGCGGCGCCAGCCGCGCCCGAGCCACCCCTGCGTGATGTCCGGCGCGGAGCCAGTCCGGCTGCGCGCATCGGCCTCCGGCGCCACGAAACCGCAGATAGGCTGGCCGTCCGTGGATGAAGCCACGAGCGCACGCCAGCTCGCCGAGACGTTCGCCGCGATCTCGCGCGTGCTGTTGGCGGAGCCCGACCTGCAGCGGACGCTCGACAAGATGTGCGAGCTGCTGGTGCCCACCGTCGAAGGCTGTGACCACGCCGTGGTCACGGTCGTCCGGGATCACGAGCTCTCCTCCCCGGCATCCAGCGACGACGTGGGTCCGGCCGTCGACGCGATCCAGTTCGAGGTGGGTGACGGTCCGTGCGTCGAGGCCATCCGTGAGCATCAAACGGTGGTCACCGACGACCTGGCCACGGAGGCGCGCTGGCCCCGCTTCGCCCGCCGCGCCGTCGAGGCCACCGGCGTGCGCAGCATGCTTGCGTTTCGAGTGTTTGTCGGTTCCGACACCATGGGTTCGCTGAACCTCTACTCCAAGCAACCGAACGCATTCACCGACGAGTCGTTGGCGGTCGGCACGATCTTCGCCGCCCATGCCTCGGTGGCGATGCAGGCCGCGCAGTCCAAGGAGGACCTGACGCGCCTGCGCGCGGTGATCGAGGCGCGGGAGATGATAAGCCAGGCCAAGGGGATCCTCATGGGCCGTCAGGGAATCTCGTCGGAGGCGGCTATGGACATCCTGTCCCGGGGTGCCGAACGGCTGAAGATGGCCCTCGGGGAGATGGCCCGCCGAGTGGTCGAAGGCGGGCAGGAGAAGAGGCCCGGAGGCTGAACGCCGACGACGGACACGGCGGCCAAACTCCGCCGTGCCGCCTCGAGCCTCTCCACGAGGCGGGCGTTCGAAAGTGCGACGGCGGCGTGCCCGGCATACACGCTTCCCACCACCACCACGTCGTCGTCGTCGATGGCGGCCTCCAGGTTGTCCACGGCCAGGCGAACGATCTTCTCCAGGGTCACTTGGAGACCCTTGAACTCTGGCCGGACGAGTTCGACGGCAATGCGAGTCTCGGCGTCGCGGCGCGTGTGACAGACTTCAGTGAGCGGCGAGTTCTAGCCCAACGGCAGGCGGCGACCAAACCATTCCGTCGCCCAGTCCGGCTCGCCGTCGTGGACCTCGACGAGCACGCGCCTTGGATCACGCCGACCCGTCTGGTCCTCGGAGTTTGCGCCGAACGGGTCGCAATACTCGGGCAGCACCGAGGTCCGTGTCGCCTTCGCCTCGAACCAGAACGAGCCGCCGTAGTCGACGTACACGACCACGTCCTCGACGTCGCCCTCGGGATCGGACCAGCCATCGCGGCCCTCGAAGTAGGCGTTCGTCGCCTCCATGGCGGTGTCGAAGAGGCGGGGCACGAGGAGGTCCGATGTCCCGTGGTAGTTCCCGACCTTGACGGTCCCGTCGCCGAAGCGGACGAGCGCGATGCCGCTACTCATCGCTGCCGACCAGCCGGACCCGCCTGTTCGCCGACGAGGGGTTCTGACGGGTGATGGGGCCGTGGGTGTCGATCCACTGCTTCAGTGCATCGACGATCTTCGTCTCCATCTGCGACCCCAACATCTGGAGGACGATGGCAGCCATCTCGTCTGGCATGGTACCCCCGGGTCTCAGCGCGCTCAGAGCTGCGCCCTCGGATACTGGGACCAACCCCACAATCCGACCGACTCGTCGGCCCGTCGCCCCACAGCTGCGGCTTTCGCCCTCCGAGGGTGCTCAGCGAGCGAGACGACCCCCGGGGGCGCTATCGGCACCGGCGGCAAGACGGGTCCCAAGCCGGATCAAGCTACGTCCGAGAACAAGGCGCCAACGCGCCGCTTCGACCATCCTGGCCGCCGCCCGGCGGGCTGCCATCCGCTCGGCGTCGCGATTCAGCTGGCTGATACGGGCGACTTCCCGATAATGCTGCTCAGCAGCCCGGTGCGCTTCCTGCGATCCCATGGCGCCCTCCCAGACGTCGACCGCAAGAACGGGGCGGAGGACGTTCCGGACAAATCCTGACTCCCGCGCGGGCGAAGATCAAGGGGCACCAAGTTCCCGGGTCTTTTCGGCCCGATCGGACGCGTGGGGCAATGACCGCTTGGCCGCCCTCCCACGATTCCGGGACCGCTCCGCTCCTAAGCTCCAGGCCGAGTCCGCGCTCAATTGTTGGCGCCAGCCGGCGGACGTTCACGAGATGTGCCTGCCTGATATGGCTCTTGCGATGATCAGCCGCTGGATCTCGGACGTCCCCTCAAAGATCGTGTAGCTCCTCCCCGGGGGTCCACGGGGTGCCGTGCAGTGCTCTGACCTGGCCTTTTGCTACGCCGGATCTCACCTCGTCCACCCATTGTCGGCAGGTTGAAGGGATGAGAGTAGGGATGGCAGTTCGCGCTCGTCCCGTTCCCGGCCCGGGGAGCTCTCCGGATCTGTCGAGCAGTTCTGCCGAGCACGGTCCATTAGGGGCATGCAGTCATCCGAGTAGAGCGGAGTGCCCCCGCCCCTATCTCGCCCTTCGCACACTGGTTCGGTGCTGCCAGACTAGCGAGGTGACCCCACGTTCGCCTCGCCCCGCACTAAGCGATTCGGTGGTGAAGACCCTATTCGCTCTTTCGGGAAACGTCTGCTCATTTATTGACATGAACCGACACGGTGCGTGCGAGGAGCAACTTACAGATCCAGGGTGGGAGCGGGTCAAGGCCGAGATTGCTCACATTCGAGGCATGTCTCCTGGAAGTGCTCGCCACGACCCCCATTATCCGGGGGTAAACTTGTTTGAGAACCTGATCTTGCTCTGTCCAAACCATCACACAC
>DATAIT010000005.1 GCA_036262515.1 Acidimicrobiales bacterium
GGACACCGACGTGCCGCTGCGCCGGGCCAGGGCGTGGGCGAAGCTGGCATTGCCGTCAGTGCCCAGGCCACCGGCGTCGGCGCGGGCGGCGGCCAGGGCCTTGAGGGTGGCCGCCATCTTCTCGATGCGGGCCGCCTCGTCCACCACCACCACGGCGTCGGCCGCGGTGAGCAGCGAGGCGTCGAACCCGGCCAGGTAGCGGCCCACCTCCACCCGCAGCCGACCCACCTCCGGTCTGTCGAACATATGTTCGAGAATACCACCCGACACCCGCCAAGTCCACCGCTTCTAGACATTTTCAGGCATTCGTTGCACATCAGCACTCGGGCGCCTGCGGCCGTTCCCCCCTCTCGTCACGCCTGGATGCCACGACGGCGGCACCACTCGGCCCCGCCCAGCCGCGTTGCCCGCGGCTCCGCCGGCGAGCCCGCAGGCTCCGCTGTTGCTCACGCCACAGCACATTCCCGCCGGCGTCGATCTCGATATTTCGGGCCTTTCGCCCACAGAAATTTTACGAATACGCTAGGCGCAGCTGGCATATAGGCCACGGTGGCGGATGTTTTCCTCCCGTTCGTCGGTCAGGCTCGGGTGGACGCCGATCGACGGGTTCGAAGGGACCGAAGGTGCCAGCATCTCCGACAGCAAGGGGCACGGCTACCATCGTCCGCGACGAGGGAGCCATCACCGCCGGGCCCAAGACGTTCTTCAGTGTCAACGACCTGTCGGTGACCGAGGGATCGGCGCTGGCCCCGGGCACGGCCACACTCACCGTCACCGGCACGGGGAGCACCACCAAGAGCTCGACGGTCACCTACGCCACGGCCAACGGCACCGCCGTCAAGGGGTCCGACTACAAGGGCAAGGCGGCCACCACCATCACCTTCGCGGCCGGCGAGACCACCACGGTCGTCACCGTCACCCTGATCGGTAACACCGTCTCCGAGGCGACAGAGACGTGCAACCTCAACCTCTCGGCGCCCACCAACGGGTCATCTCCGACGCCGCCGGCGTGGCCACCGTCGTCGACGACGACTGATCGCATGCGCCCGTCCGCCGCATCCGTTCCCGAGCCGGGCTCGAGCCCGCGGCCCGGCTCGGGACGACACGGCCGCGTGGCATCCACCAGACGTGCAAGGAGGACATGATGCACACACCCACACGTGGTGCCGGTCGGTCGATGCTGGCAGCGCTCGTACTCGGAAAGTCTTTCCGGTCCGGAGACGACGGCCCCGGCATCTCGGTGCCGCATCGCGCCTCAAGGAGCCACGATCACGTGCCCCCGAGCGGAACCGTGCGCACCGACTGCACGGCGGAGGAGCGCCGGAGGCGCTCGCAGCCGCTGCGGGCGCCCGGGCTCGCCCGCCGACGGGCACGGTAGGCCGAACTCGACCAGCCGCGCCCGCCTGGCGGACAATGGGCCATGGCCCTGATGCTGGCGTGCGGGTTGCTCCTCGCCGCCGGAGTGGTCGGCGTCGTGTGCTGGGGTGGCGCCGACGTCGGGCTCCCGCCAGTCGAGGGACCACCGGGCCGATCGTCCCCAGGGCTCGTGGCGCGTCGGTACCTGTGGTACCTGACGCTCGCCGTGGTCTCGGGACTGGGGTCGGGCGTCCTGGTCGCCGGCGCAGGGGGCCGGCTCGCCATGCGGCTGCTGGCGGCCACGGCCGGCGAGTCCGCCCAAGGCCGGCTCACGGAGGCCGACGAGGTCGTGGGTCGCATCTCCGCAGGCGGCACGATCACCTTCGTCGTCTTCGTCGCGCTGTTCTTCGGGACGGCGAGCGGCGTGGTCTACCTGGTGATCAGGCGCTGGCTCCCACGCGGCAGGTTGGGCGGGCTGACCTACGGGGCGGTGCTCCTCGTCGCCGCCGCCACGCGCCTCGACCCGCTGCGGGCGGACAACCCCGACTTCGACCTCGTCGGACCGGGGTGGTTGGCCGTCGTGGTGTTCGGAGCTCTCGTCGTCGTCCACGGCATGCTGGTGGCCGCCGTGGCCGGGCGCTACAGCCAGGCCCTTCCCTCCCCCTCGCGGGACCGGCGGTCCCTCGCCCGGCACGCCCCGCTCGGGCTCCTCCTCCCCGCTGCGCCCGTCGTCGTCCTCCTCGCCGTCGCCGGAGCCCTCGCCGTCGCGCTCAGCCGGCTCGAGCCGCTGGTGGCGTTCCTCCGGTCCTCCCGCTTCGTGGCCGGCGGCCGCGTCGCGCTCGGCATCGCCGGCCTGGTTGCGCTCCCAGGTTCCGTGTCGGCCCTCATCGACATCGCGGGCCGCCAGCCGTAATCCGCCACGGCTCACCGCGGGAGGCACGCCGAGCGCCGGGTTCAGGGGTTTCAGCGGTCTACCCGTAACTAGATGTGGCGGGCATAGAGGCCACCATGGCGGATGTTCTCCGCGCCAACGGTGGTCGGGCTTCCGGTGCCGGCCGAGACTGCGACCGGGCTCACAAGGGGCAACACATGACGGTGCTCACCGGCTCGCATCCGCGCTGCCGCTCGATAGTGGCAACACTCGTCTGTGCCGCCCTCCTCGGAGGGCTCCTGGCTGTGTCCGGGCAGGCGCCGGCGGGCGCCGCCGACGGCGACCTCACCGCCGTCGGCGGGAACCAGCTACCTGAGCGTCGGCGACCTGTCGGTCACCGAGGGCAACACCGGCACCACCTCGGCGACCTTCACCATCACCCGCTCCGGGGACACGTCCGGCACATCCAAGGTGTCGTACGCAACGGTGGCCGGCACGGCCACGTCGCCGGGTGACTTCACGGCCATGTCGGGCACCGTGACCTTCGGGCCCGGCCAGTCCGCCAAGTCGGTGACGGTGGCGGTCATCGCCGACACCGCCAACGAGGCCAACGAGACGTTCAGCCTCAAGCTGTCCTCGCCGCTCGGAGCGGTGATCTCCGATTCCAAGGGCGTGGTCACCATCGTCAACGACGACCCCGTCCCCGGACCGACCACCTTCCTCACCGTCAACGACGTGTCGTTCAACGAGGGCAGCGCCGCCTCGCCCGGCACGACCTCGATGGTCATCACCTGCTCGGGGAACACATCGGGCACCTCCACCGTCTCCTTCGCCACGGCCAACGGCACCGCCACTGCGGGAAGCGACTACAAGGCCAAGCCGCTCACCCAGGTGACCTTCGCGCCCGGCGACACCGTCAAGGTGATCACCGTCAAGGCCATCGGCGACTCGGTGGCCGAGCCCGACGAGACGTTCAAGCTCAAGTTGTCGTCGCCCACGGGGGCCACCATCTCCGACGGCATCGGCATCGCCACCATCGTCAACGACGACTGAGACCGCTGATCGCTCCCGAACCGGCTCTCGCACCCAGCCGGCTCGGGAGCACCCTGGCCACCTCGATGCCCGGCGGCCCGCGCTCTCCGTGACGGAATCCGGTGTTCGACACGAGCGACGATTCGATCCCCAATCGGCGCCTCCAGACCGGACCGCCGGTGCGGAAGACTGTGCTCTCGACTCGGCGAAACCCCCGATCCGCCGGATGTCGCATTAGCGGGCTTCAGTAGTTTCGTTGGGTACATCGACCTACGTTTCCGCAGGTCACGCCCCATTTTCTGGTGCGGACGCCCATCCTCTTGCGCTCCGACTCTGGCGAGTAGATTGCGACGTATTGCCATCTCGGGAAGCGGGGCTCGGCGGACTGACCCGCCACTCCTGCGGACCACTTAGGCTCCAGTCCACGGGCTGCGGCCCGACGATCGTTTGGCGTTCCTGCTGCGAAGAGGTGCGACGATGAAGTGCCGAACGATCACCGCCGCCTGCGCCATGGTGGCCGCCGGCCTCTTCGGGATCGCGCAGGCCGCCCAGGGGGCCGAGCGCGTCATCCCCAACTTCAAGGCTGTCTGCAAACCGAGCCACGTCGGGCGGGTCGACCCCATCGTCGCCCCCGGCGTGATCAGCGCCAGCCACCTCCACGAGTTCTTCGGGAACCGCTCCACGTCCGCCTTCTCGACCACCAAGAGCCTCGACGCCTCCACGTCGACGTGCATCGTGCTCGACATCGCCACCACGACCGACGACGACTCGCCGTACTGGGTCCCCGCCCTGTTCCTCAACGGTGCCCGGGTCGCGCCCGTGCGCCTCACGGCCTACTACACCCTCGGCCACCGCAAGCCGGGGACGATACGGCCGTGGCTCCACGGGTTCCGGGTGATCGCCGGCGACTCGCACGCAACCACGGCGCAGGACACCCACAAAGTCGCGTGGAGGTGCCAGGGCGGCACCGGGGGCGTGTCGGCCAAACCGGGCAACTGCGGCCGCGGGACGGTGACCTTGAACATCAACTTCCCGGACTGCTGGGACGGTGTGCACCTCGACAGCCCGGACCACCACAGCCACGCTGCCTACAGCGCCGCCGGCCCGCGTGGCCTGGACGTCTGCCCTGCCTCGCACCCGGTAGCGGTCCCCGGCCTGAGGATCTACGTCTCCTACCCGCTGGCCGACGCCACGGGCGCTGTGCTCAGCTCCGGCGGTCCGTACAGCGGCCATGCCGACTTCTGGAACACGTGGACGCCCGAGGTCCTGCGCGAACGGATCGACACCTGCGTCAACGGTGCGGTGTTGTGCCGATGAGCTGCTCGACGCCGCAGAGCAGGCGGCAGCGTTGTGCGGAGGCGACCCGGGCCTGACGCACACCTGCACTTTCGTGGAGCGGACGACGGGATTCGAACCCGCGACCCCAACCTTGGCAAGGTTGTGCTCTACCAGCTGAGCTACGTCCGCAGCGGCGCCGAGCTTAGCAGCGGCCCTCCAGCGCCCCGCCGGTCCCACCGCCGTCCGGAGTGACGGGAGCGGCGGTCGCCGCCGCCTTGACCAGCTCCTCCAGCGCCGGGCCGAGCCGGGCCGCCAGACCGGCCAGAGCGGGGGCGGCGGCGGCGTCGGCCACCAGGCCGAAGCACATGCGGCCGACGTAGCTGACGACGGTGATGTTGAGCCCGACCCCGTCGGCGACGGGCCCGATGGGGAACACGGCGTCGACCCGGGCGCCGGCCAGGTAGAGCGGGACCGGCGGCCCCGGCACGTTGGACACCACCAGGTTGCAGGGCGGGGGCAGGTGGTCGGCCAGGCGCAGGCGAGACGCCCACCGGGCGGCCGTGGACGCCAGGCCTGGGACGATCACCTCGGCCCAGTCGAGCACCACGTCGAAGCCGACCTCGCGCTCCTGGTCCTTGGCCCGGCGGGCGCCGGCGGCCACCGCCTGCAAACGCTCGACCGGGTCGTCGATCGTGGTGGCCAGCGAGACGAGCATGGGCGACAGCAGGTTGGCCCTCGTGGGGAGACCGTCGTCGTTCCGCACCGACACCGGGACCAAGGCGACCAGATCGGCGTCGGGGTGCTCCTCGCCATCGCCCAGGTGGGCCCGCAGGGCGGCGCCGCACAGGGCCAGCACCACGTCGTTCACGGTGCAGCCAAAGGCGTTCTTCACCGCCTTCACGTCGTCGAGCGCCACCTGGGCCCACGCCACCCGCCGCCGGGACGTCACCGGCCCGTTCAGGGAGGTGCGCGGAGCGGTGAAGGGCAACGGAGGCGACGACGCCGGCGCCTGCTCGTTGCGCCTGCGGACGGCGAGCACCGTGTCGATCGTGCGCCGGGCCGCCTCGAGGAGTGCCTCGGGCCGGGCCGCCAGCGACGGCAGGGCGCCCGCCACAAGCTCACCGACGCCGGGCACCGGATCGGGGTGCCACGGCGGGTCCTCGGGCGCGACCACCCGGGGCTCGGGCTGGAGGTCGAGCAGCTGCACCAGCGTCTCGGCGCCGAGCAGCCCGTCGATGGCGGCGTGGTGGATCTTGACGATCAGCGCCGCCTGCCCGGAACCGACCCCCTCCACCACGTGCATCTCCCAGAGCGGGCGGCCGCGGTCGAGCGGGCGACTCGCCACTTGTCCGGCGAGCTCGGCCAGCTCGGCATCACCGCACGGTGCCGGCAGCGCGGTGCGGACCAGATGGTGGTCCAGGTCGAAGGCGGGGTCCTCGACCCACAGCGGATGCTCGAGGCCGAACGGGACTTCGACGACCCGCCGGCGGAACTGCGGCACCAGGTGGAGCCGGCCGGCCACGAGCCGGCGCACGTCGGCATGGCCCCAGCCCCCCGGCGCCGAGGCGGGGTCGAGCAGCACGATCGACGCCACGTGCATATGGGTCGTCGGTGTCTCGACGGCCAGGAAGGCGGCGTCGATGCCCGACAGCCGCTGCACGAGCCGCCGCTCCTACTTGAGCAGCCGGGAGAGCCGGCGGTCGGCCAGCGGCTTCCCGCCGGTCTGGCACCCGGCGCAGTACTGGAGCGACTTGGTCGCGAACGAGATGGTGCGGATGACGTCGCCGCACACAGGGCACTTCTGGCCCGCCTTGCCGTGCACCCGCAGGCCCGACTTCTTCTCCGACTTGAGCCCGGCGGCCGGAAGCCCCGCGCTGCGGTCGACCGCGTCGGTGAGGATGGACACGACGGCGGCGTGCAGCCGGGCGACCTCGTCGTCGGTGAGCTTGGCGGCGTTCTTGAACGGCGACAGCCGGGCCGTGTGGAGGGCCTCGTCGGAGTAGGCGTTTCCGACACCGGCGACGACCGATTGCGTGGTGAGAGCGATCTTCACCTGCCCACCGTGCTCCCGCAGCGCGGCTCCCAGCTCGGACGGCCCGAACGCCGGGTCGAGGGGATCAGGGCCCAGCCGCTCGACGTTCTCCATGTCGTCGACCGAGCGCACCACGTAGACTGCCAGGCGCTTCTCGGTACCGGCCTCGGTGACGTCGAACCCGGCCCCGCCCTCGAAGCCGATGCGCAGGGCGAGTGGGCCCTTGCCCGGCTTGGCCCGGGCGGCGGGCAGCTCGTCGCTCCACCGCAGCCACCCGCCGCGCGCCAGATGGAGGACGAGCCACAGCGGGTCGGCCGCCAGGAGCAGGAACTTCCCGCGCCGGCCGCACCCGGTGACTGTCCGGCCGACCAGCTGGTCGAGCGGCGGGTCGTAGGTCTTGAGGGCGGCGAAGGCGGCCAGCTCGGCGCGGGCCACTGTGAGCCCCGTGGCCTTCTCGCGCAGGAAGCGGGCCAGCGACTCCACCTCGGGCAGCTCGGGCACGCCTAGCCCCGGCCCCTCATCCGGTCGACCCGAAGCCGCCGGTGCCCCGCTCGCTGACGGCCAGCTCGTCGACCGGAGCGAAGCGCACGTGCTCGACCCGCTGCACGACCAGCTGGGCGATGCGCTCGCCGCGGCGCACGACGAACGCGGCCGCCGGGTCGGTGTTCACCAGCAGCACCTTGATCTCGTCCCGGTAACCGGCGTCGATGAGCCCCGGCGTGTTGAGGCAAGTGACGCCGTGGCGCAGGGCCAGGCCGCTTCGGGGCTGCACGAACCCGGCGTAGCCCTCCGGGATGGCCAGGGCGATGCCGGTGGGAACGAGCGCCCGGCCACCGGCCGGGGCCAGCTCGGCGTCCTCGCGCGCCACCAGGTCGGCACCGGCGTCGAACGCCCGGGCGTACGACGGCAGCGGGAGCTCGGCGTCGAGTCGCACCACCGGGACCTCCAGCACGCCGCCAGCCTACGATCCGGCCGTGCTCGTCTGGATGGACCTCGAGATGACCGGCCTCGATCCGGCCACGTGCGCCATCGTGGAGGTGGCCTCGCTGGTCACCGACGACGACCTCGAGATCGTGGCCGAGGGCCCCGACCTGGTGGTGGCGTGCGATGCGGCCCAACTGGCGGGCATGGACGACGTGGTGAGGCGCATGCACAGCTCCAGCGGCCTGCTGGCGGCCGTCGAGGCGTCGACCATCACCTTGGAGGAGGCGGGCCGGCAGACCCTCACCTTCATCAAGGAGCATGTGGCCGAGCCCCGCTCGGTGCCCCTGGCCGGCAACTCGATCGGGACGGACCGGCGGTTCCTCGCTGCCCACCTGCCCGACGTGGAGAACTGGCTCCATTACCGCTCCGTCGATGTCTCGACGGTGAAGGAGCTGGCCCGGCGCTGGTACCCCGAGGCCTACGCGTCGGCGCCGGAGAAGAAGGGCGCGCACCGCGCCATCGACGACATTCGCGAGAGCGTGGCCGAGTTGCGCCATTACCGGCAAGCCGTCTTCCGGTAGGTCCGCCGGGCGGCCGGGAGGCGGCCCTACACTGCCCCCCCACATGGGTGACAAGCCTGATCCGCCGCAGCCGTTCCTGACCCGGACCACCAACCAGGGGCTGCGGTGGGCCGAGGACCTGATCTACGGATTGGTGGCGGTGATGCTGATCGGCTGCGCGTTCGCCGTGCTCGGGTCGGCGGTCGCCCGCCTCCTCACCACCGCCGACGACGGCGTCACCAGGGCCATGGAGTCGGCGCTCGACTCGCTGCTCATCGTGTTCATACTCGTCGAGCTGCTCAGCGCGGTGCGCTCCACGGTCAGCGAGCGCCGGCTGGTGGCCGAGCCGTTCCTGCTCGTCGGGATCATCGCGTCCATCAAGGAGATCGTGGTCGTCTCCGCCTTCGCCGAGAAGGGCCGCGACGTCGGGAAGTCGATGCTCGAGGTCGGCGTGCTCGGGGCCGTCCTGGTCGGGCTGGCGGCGTCCACCTACGTGCTGCGCCGCAAGGAGCGCGAGCCCGAGGAGTAGGCCCTCTTACGGGACGGCCAGGCCGGTGGCGCCGGCGCGCAGCCCTCCCGTGGGCGCCCCGAAGAAGGCGGCGTCGCCGAAGCTGTACACGGCGCCGTCGGCGCCGAGGAGGTAGTACCCCCGGCCCGACGTGGAGCGACGAGCGTCGACGATCGTCGCCCCGATCCTTCGCTCGGGCAGCCCGCCGAGGCGGCGGGCCGACCCGAACGGCAGCACGGTGCCGTCGGCCGCCACCAGCCAGTACCCGCGTCCGCCCGCCGCGCCGGCGATGGCGACGATGGGTGGCCCGCGGCGGCCGGCCGCCGAGCCCAGCGCCGGGGCGTCGCCATGGGCCGACACGGTCCCGTCCGCACCGGCGACCCAGTACCCGTGCCCCGACGGCGTGCGGGCCATGCCGACGACCGGTCCAGCCCTGGCGGCGCCGAGGTTCGGCGCGTCGCCGAAGGCGGAGACCCGACCGGTCTCGTCGGCCACCCAGTACCCGCGCCCCGTCGGCGTGGACTCGATGGCCACCGCCTGGCCGGCGGGGGCGAGCAGTCCGTCGGCCTCCGGCGAGCCGAGGAGCTGGGCGTCACCCGCCGGCAGCACCCGGCCCGTCTCGCTGAGCACCCACAGCCCCCGGCCGGTTGGTGTCGAGGCGATGGCGGCGGCGGGGCTGAGCAGCAACGGGGACAGGGTCCCGAGCAGCCCGGCGCCCGCCCCGCCGAAGGTCACGATGCTGCCGTCCCGAGCGAGCACCGCGTACCCCGGTGTGGCTGCTGCAGCCGCCAGCGTGACCTGGCCGGCCACGGCCTGTCGGATGGCGCCGAGGCGGGCCCACAGCTGGTCGCCGGGGCACGACGTGGAACCGACGTCGCGATGGCCCACGATGGTCGGGAGCACCCGCCCGTCGGCCCACGTCGTGGTGCCGAGGGGGTTGATCTCGTTGCGCTCCGCCTTCCAGGCAAGGACCCGTTGGAGCGATTCGACGGCGGCCGCCGGCGGGGCCCGGTCGGTGAAGGTCCCCATCACGGCCACGCCCACGGAGCCCACGTTCTCTCCCTCGGCATGGGCGCCGACGACGCCCTGGCCGTCGAGGGACTCCCCGTCGGGCACTTCGCCTGCCCCGTACGCACGCGCCCACCGTCCCTCGTAGACGCGACCCGAGCCGTCGACCACGAAGTTGTAGCCGATGTCGTCCCAGCCGTTGGCGCGCACGTGGTACGCGTACATGGCCCGCATGGTGGAGGCGGGATCGGGGTCGTCGTTCGGCGTCACCGTGTGGTGCACCACCAGGCGCGTGACAGGGGCGAACGAGGGAGGGGTGGGCCGCCGCATACCCTCATCCGCCCCCCACTGCGAACGCAGGATCACCCCCGGCGGGGCCACCTCGGCGCCGGCCCGGCTGGCCACGGCCCGGACGAGGTGGCGGGGCCCGTGCACCGTGTCGATGGCCACGACCCGGACCCCGGTCGCGTCGCCCTTCGCACGCGCCTGCACCAGCCGGGCGCCGTCGGCGCGAAGCAGCCCGGACAGCACCCGGCCGTGGTCCTCGTCCCCCAGGTCGTGCGACACCTCCACCGCCTGCCACGGGCTCCAGACGCCGGCCTCCGCCGCGGTGCGCACCTCGACCGCGGCGTCCTCGCTCCCGGTCCAGCGCACGCCCAGGTGCGAGAGCTCGAATGGCGCCGTCAGCACCCTCACCAGTGGTTCGGTGATATGGGCGAAGGGCGCCGAGACGGTGTGAGGCGCCGGCACGGCAAGCTCGGCGAACCGCACCTCGGGAGCGCCCCACGCCATGGCGACCGGCGCCACCACCGACGCGGCGGCGATGGTGACGGCGCCGACAAGGGTCGCGACGACGCGGCGGGACAGCGGAGACACGGCCCCAGAGCCTTGCACCGATCGGGGTAGGTTGCGTCGCGTGGGCGTCTCTGCCGGGAAGCTCGACGATCTGCTCGCCCGCGCCCGGCGCGACGTGGACGACGGCATTCTCCCGTCCTGCCAGATCGCGGTGGGCCTCGGCGGCGAGGTGATCGCCTTCGAGACGTTCGGGGCGGCGACGCCGGACACCCGGTACTCGGTGTTCTCGTGCACGAAACCGATCGTCGCCTCCACCGCCTGGGTGTTGATGGGCCAGGGACGCATCGACGTGGAGGCGCCCGTCGTCTCCTACGTCCCCGAGTTCGGCACCAACGGCAAGCACGTGGTCACGGTGGAGCACCTCCTGCTGCACACGTGCGGCTTCCCGTCGGAGACGCTCATGCCGCCCGAGTGGAACACCAGGGAGGGCCGCCTGGCCGCGTTCGCGGCGTGGAAGCTCAAGTGGGAGCCGGGTAGGGCGTTCGAGTACCACCCGACGTCGGCCCACTGGGTGCTGGCCGAGGTCGTCGAGCGGGCGGCCGGATGCGACTACCGCGATGCCGTGCAGCGACTGGTGACCGACCCCGCCGGCTTCGACCGGCGGGTCCTCGGCCTCGGCGCCTCACACGGGGATCAGGACGGCATCGCGCCGATGGAGGTGTGGGGGTCGCCCGCCACGCCCGACGAGCTGGAGGCCGCCATCGGGGTGCGCGAACTCCCGTCCACCGAGATCACCGACGCCGCCCTGCTCGGGTTCAACCTCCCCGAGGTGCGGGCCGCGGGCGTGCCCGGTGCCGGAGCGGTGCTGCGCGCCTGCGACCTGGCGCTGTTCTACCAACGGCTGCTCCACGACCCCGATGGCATCTGGCATCCCGCCGTGCTGGCGGACGGCACCGGCACGGTGCGCAACACGTTCGGTGACCCGCTGTTCTCCGTGCCGGCCAATCGCACCCGCGGCCTGGTGCAGGCGGGCGGCGACGGGCTCAGCTTCCTTCGCGGCTTCGGTTCCTCGGTGTCGGCGCGGGCGTTCGGCCACAACGGCGCCGGCGGCCAGATCGCATGGGCCGATCCGGAGTCGGGTCTGTCGTTCGCCTATGCCACCAACGGGCTCGACGCCAACGTGATCCGCCAGTTCCGCCGCGGCATGTCGCTGTCGACGAGGGCGGGCCGGCTCCTCGACGACTGAGCCGCAGTCCGGCCGTGGCCGGCCGCAGGCAGGCCGGTGGCGGGTGGTCGGCCCGGCGCAGGGCTACCCGAGGTCGAGGGCGCGCACGCCCGCCAGGCCGGCCGCCGCCCGCTCCCACGTGACGCCCTCGTCGTCCGAGTCGAACACATCGCCTGCCGCAGTGACGAAGGCGGCGGTTCCGTCGGGCGCGCCGACCAGCCACGCCGTGTCGATGTTGCCGCCGAGGTCGTCGGGAAGGCCGAACCGGCATCGCTCGAACGGGACCTCCTCGCCGAGCGGGCGGCGGTACACGACCGCCCCGCCCCCGCCGGGCCCGGCCGAGACCCCGAGCAGGACGGTGTCGCCGGCCAAGGCGACCGAGCGGGCATAGGTGGCGTGGAGCCCGTCGTCGTGCAATGACCACGTGGCGCCGTCGTCGTCGCTGGTGGCGAGACCCACCGCGCACGCGGCCAGCGCCCGCCCGCCGGGCACGGCCAGCACCTGGTGCACGTCGGCGTGGATGTCGATAGTGGGGTGCCAGCTGGCCCCGTCGTCGGTCGAGCGCACGATGCCGCCCACGTGCACGTTGGCCAAAGCCGTCCCGTCCGACGAGACGGCCATGGAGCGGACGTCGGGCGGGCCGCCCCAGGGCGTGTACCAGTCGTTCCGCCCGTCGACCGAGTCGAACGACTCGACGCGGGACACGCTGCGACCGGCGCGGAAGATGTGGGCGCCGGCGGTTCCGGCCCACGCCGTCCCATCGGGACGCCCTGCGACGCACAGCACCCGGTCGCCGTCCGGCGGCATGACGAGCGCCGCCGGTGCGGCTCCGGCGCGGTCGTGGACCTCCCGCCCGTCGAGCACCACCCAGTCGCCGTCCATGGCCGAGACGTCACGGCCGGCGTAGGCGACCACCGCACCGCTGGCCACGTCGACCAGGCCGGTCCGCGTGCCGGCGAGCATGCCCATCGCCGGCTGATGGTAGAGCAGTGGGGTGGACGAGGAGGACCCCCCGCACCCGCCTTCAAGCGGCGACGAACCGCTCGCCCGTTACCGGGCCATGCGCGACTTCCGGCGGACGCCCGAGCCGTCCGGGGGTGACGCCGACGTTCCCACCGGCGTCGCCGGAGCTGCGGCGGGACCATGCGGCGGCGGGCGTTTCGTCGTGCAGGAGCACCACGCCACGTCGATGCACTGGGACCTGCGCCTGGAACGGGACGGCGTGCTCGTGTCGTGGGCGGTGCCCAAGGGAATCCCGCCCGACCCGAGGGACAACCATCTGGCCGTGCACACCGAGGACCACCCGATGATGTACCTCGACTTCGAGGGGGACATCCCCAAGGGCGAGTACGGCGGCGGCCGCATGCGGGTGTGGGACCGGGGCACCTACACGTGCGAGAAATGGGAGGACTCGGAGGTGATGGTGACGCTGTCGGGGCGGCGGGCCCGGGGCCGTCACGTGCTGTTCCGCACCGGGGGAAACCAGTGGATGCTCCACCGCCTCGATCCACCCGAGGACCCCGACCGCAGCCCGATGCCAAAGCGTCTCCGGCCCCTCGTGCCGGCCATCGGCACGCTTCCCGCCGACGAGGCCGCATGGTCGTTCGAGCCGGCGTTCGGCGGCCAGCGGGTCGTGGTCTCCAGCGAGGGCGGCCGGGCCAGCGCCGTGGACGCCGACGGTGGCGACGTCACCTCCCGGTACCCGGAGCTGCGCGACCTCGGGCGGGCCGTCGGCGCCGTGATGGCGGCCATGGAAGGCGAGCTCGTGGTGACGGGGCCCGGCGGCCGTCCCGACCCGACCGCGCTCGCTCGGCGTCTGTCGGCGAAGGGTGACGCCGCCCTCCGGCGCCTGGCCACCCGCTCGCCGGCCGCCTTCTTCGCGACCGACGTGGTCTGGCTCGAAGGTCACGACACCACGGCGCTCCCCTACCGCCAGCGCCGCCGGCTGCTCGAGCGGCTCGAGCTGTCCGGACCCTCGTGGCACGCGTCGCCCTCGTCGCCGGGGGACGGCGCCGCCCTCCTCGTGGCGGCACGGGCGCAAGGCCTGGCCGGCGTCGTCGCCCGCCGCCTCGACGGCGCCTACGAGCCTGACTCGCTCCGCTTCATCCCCGCATGACCGACGGCGGTTCGACCGCCGGACCCGAAGATGCGCTGATTCCTCCGGAATCCGGATGCATTCAGCGCACTTCCGGGCGGGCGTACCGGACGGCGGACCGGCTCAGACGGGGGATCCGCCCGGTGGGGGGCGTCGGAGGGGATGGTCGCCGCCGCCCTGGTCTGACGGCTCCGGCGGAAGAGCCGTGCAGACCGGGCGGCGGCGGTACCTGCCCCCCGGGGGGAAGGGGGCATCTTGCGGGGTCAGCCGGCTGTGGCTGACCACCTGTCGGGGCGCCGGGCGGCGCCGCAGCGGCCGACCATGCGCAGCGTGAGCGACACCCGCTCGCCGCCGGACAGCGGCGGGCCCACGGCGTGGCGACGGCGTCCGTCGGGCGCACCGTCGAACCCGGGCGCACGTAGGAGCAGCAGGTCGCCCGCCTCGACCAGGAGGCGGATGACCGGTCCGGCATCGTCCGACAGAACGGTGAACTCGGCCGATCCGGCCAAGGAGTACACGGCGACGAGCAATCCGTAGCACATGCCGTCGCGATGGGGCCCGAGGCCGCCGGTGTCGCCGCGATACCGCATGAACCGCGCCTCGGTCGCAGTGAAGCCGTGGAGCGCGTGATCGTCGTCGGCGGACAGGAGCTGCCGGCGGAGGCGGGCGGCCATGCCGTTGACGGCCGGGCACGTGGGGTCGCCGACGCGCACCGAGAGCTGGTCGGCCCGCTGGAGCACGCCGTTGACCCGTGCCGGGACGCGGAGGAACCGGTTGCCGGCACCACGGGCCTCACCGAGGAGCCGGAGCCGCTCGTCTCCTGGCAGCGCTCCACGCGCCAGGGCGAAGCCGTCCCTCGCCACATCGGCGAGGGTCTCGTCGATGCCGACGTCGAGGGAGAACGACGCGCGCTCCCGCTCCTTCACCGTCCCGTACGACCGCCGATCGCTCATGTGATCCGACTGTGTCAGGACCGGCGGTGGCGAACCTCCCCCACTCGGGGGAGAGCGTCCACTCCGGCCGGGGGATTTCCTGAAGAAGCAGGTGCGCAGTCGTGCACCATCGCGTCAACATCGTTCCTGTACCCCGAGCGTCGCATCGCGGCCCTCCGCCGAACCCTCATCTATCCCGAGAGGAGGTGATTTCATGCGCAACACCCTCTGCAAGATCGCGGTTACCCTTGTGTCGATCGTGGGCGTCATCCTGACCCAGGCCGGCGCAGCGGGAGCCAACTTTCAGTTCAAATGAGCCAAGGCGTAAGCGTGCGGGACGGCTGACCGGTGTCGGATCAGGCTCCACGCACCCGCGACCCGCTCCCCTTCGTCCTCCTCGCCACCACGCTGTCGTCCGCCGTCGTGGCCTTGGCCTTGTACGCCGTCGTCGACGGCACCGCTAGGCGGGAGGATCCGTGGACGGTCGCGGTCTGGGTGGCGTTCTGTGCGGTCGCCAACATCCTCCCCGTGCCGGTCTCCGACAACGTCGCCCTGAGTCTCAGCAGCTCGGCCACCATCGCAATGGCGCTCGTGTTCCCGCTTCCCGTCGCGGGCCCGCTCGTGTTCGTCGCGGCCGTCTCCGAATGGGAGGTGCGCAGGGACACCACAGTGCTGCACGCCGTGTACAACCGAGCGCAGATGGCCATGTCGGCGGTGGCGGCGGCCGCCGTGTTCGAGCTGTCCGACCGAGCCGCGCTCCATCCATTCGCCGCCCTGTGCGCCATGCTCGCCCACCAGGCCACCAACCTGATCCTGGTCGCGCTGGCCGACAGCACCTGCCATGCGCTGCCGTTCCACCGGGTCATCCGGAGGATGGTCCCCAAGGGTCCGGCGGCCGCTGCGGCCTACCTCTTCCAGTCGCTCATGGGCATCGTCCTCGCGCTCACGTACCTCCGCGTGGGCGGGTGGGCCGTCGCCGTGCTCATGATCCCTTTGCTCGGCGGCCGCTTCGCCCTGCGGGCGGCCCGTCAGCTCGAGTCCGCCGAGCGCGACCGTCGCCGCCTGTCCGACCAGCTCATCGACGAGCGAGAGCGCGAGCGGGCCCGCATCGGCAGCGACATCCACGACGGCGTGCTCCAGCAGCTGGCCGCCATCCAGATGCAGGCCGACACCATGGGATCGGCGCTCGACGCCGGGCGCCCCGACGCGGCGGCCGAGCTGGCCCGCAAGACGGCGCTCGGTATCGAGACCACCATCGCCGACCTGCGGGCCGTGGTGCGGAGCCTGCGCCGGACGTCGCTCGACGCGGGCGGGCTCCCGGGGACGCTGAAGCGGCTGGGTCGGTCCTTTCACGCCGCTAGCGGAGTCGAGGTCGCGGTCGAGTGCGATACCTTCACGGCAGACGTTCCGCTGTCCCTCGAGCTGCTGCTCTGTGAGTGTTGCGAAGAGGCGCTCACCAACGTTGCCCGCCACGCGGCGGCCACGGCGGTGTGCATCTCGCTGAGTAGCGATGGCAATGCCGCTGAGCTGACGGTCGCCGACAATGGCGTCGGTCCGGCGGCCCACGGAAGCTCGTCTGGGCTCGGACTCGTCCTGGCCAGGGACAAGGTGAACCTCGCAGGAGGAGGGGTGTGGCTCGAGGGGAAACAAGGACAGGGAACGGTGGTGCGGGTTCGCCTGCCGATCCCTCTGGTGACCTGACGAAGATCACCGTCGCCATCGCCGAGGACCACCGCGTCGTGGCCGAGGCGCTCGCCACGATGCTGTCGTTCAGCGAAGACTTCGACGTCGTCGGGATCGCCGACTCCGGCGAAGGCATCATCGAGATCGTCGCCCAGCGCAGTCCCGCCGTGGCGCTCATGGACGTGTCGCTGGTCGGCATGGGGGGCATCGAGGCGACCCGCCGCATCATCGACGACGACGCCGGCACCAAGGTGCTCATCCTCACCATGCACGACGACCCCGAGACGGTGCGCGACGCCATCTCGGCCGGTGCGTCGGGGTTCGTGCCCAAGAACGTGGGCCGGGAGGACCTCACCGCCGCCATCCGGGCGGTGGCCGGAGGTGGCGGCTTCCTGCATCCGTCGGTGACGAGGCCGTTCCTGCGGGCCTTCGGCAAGCTGGCTGAGTCGGCCCAGGACCAGGTGCGCCTCACCGAACGCGAGCGCGACGTCCTCGAGGAGCTGGCCACCGGGCGGTCCACCAAGGAGATCGCCAAGGTGCTCTTCGTGGGCGAGGAGACGGTGAAGACCCACCTGAGCAGCGTCTACCAGAAGCTCGGTGTCAGCGATCGCGTGCAGGCCGTGGCCGCCGCCCTCCGGCGGGGCCTGGTCAAGTAGCGGTCGACCTCGCCGTCGCGCGGTTCGGGCGGTCGCCCGGGCTGGCGGTCGGGCGGTCCGGCACTTCTCTAGGCTGCCCGGCTGGACGCTCGTTTGGGAGGCGGGATGTACGAGTACACGACCGAGGTCTTCTCCGTCGGCCTCGAGGGCTTTGCCTCGGTGGACACGGACAGGCTCGGGGCGATGGCGGCCGAGGGATGGGAGCCGTCGCTCATGACGCCCGTCCACAACGGCTTCGCCACGCTGGTGCTGTTCCGTCGCGAAGGCGGCGGCCGGGCGACGGCTGGGCGTCTGGTCGCGTCGCAGCAGACGGCTCCGGCCGGATCCACTGCTGGCAACCGGAGCGCGGCTGCTCGGGCCCAGGGCGGCGCGACGAAGGCCGCGGGCACAGGGCGGGCCGGCACCGGACAGGCCGGCGGTGGGCGGGCCACCTCGGCGAAGACGGCAGGCGGCCGGGTGGGAGGAGGCCGGGTGGCGGGAGCGCCTGCGGCCGGCAGGGTGCGTCGAGCGCGACCGTCCTGACACCCTCGTAACTCCGGGCCATACCGAGGGTTCTCCCTCTGTATCCACGACCTCGTTCTGTCACACCCTCCCGGTATCATCAAAGGTATGTTTGGGTCGGAGGTGGGCAGGCTGCGGGTGGAGGTGGGCCGCTACCTGGCCGGCTTCGACGCCTCGCTGCTCACCGCGGCCGACG
>DATAIT010000006.1 GCA_036262515.1 Acidimicrobiales bacterium
CCGGCCGCGCACCAGCGCCGTCCAGTCGATGCGCACCAGGATGCGGGTGGGCACCGGCGAGCGGGCCCGCCCTCGTGCCACTCCGGCCGCCGGCGCCACCGGCTCGGGCCGCCGCTGGGGTTCCAGTCCCGGCAGGACCCCACCTGTGGCGGCCGGGCCGGCCACGATCCGGTCGGAGGAGGCTGTGTCGGGGGCGGCCGGGGCGGAGCCGGTGGTCGCACGGCCTGCCTCGGAGCCCGAGGCGGCGCCCTCGACGCCTGCCAGTGCGCCCGCTGCGCCGACACTGACCAGGACCGGCGATGCGACGCCGTCGACACCCTCGGGCATTGGTCCGCCACCACCACGGCCCGCGCCGGCGTCCGGCGGCGCGGCGTCGCTGCCGGTCGGGGCGGTGGCGTCGGCCGTACCGGCCGGCACTCGTGCGCCCCCGGGCGTGGCGTTGGCGCCGCCGCCTGCGGGTGCGCCCACTTCGTCCGTCGGGGCAGGCCAGCCACAGACCGGCGCACCGCCGCCTCCCGTCGAAGCACCGCCGCCTCCCGTCGGACCCGTCACCGTCGGAGTGCCGCCGGCGGCGGCCAGGGCCATGGCCAACAGGCCGTCGGCCGCATAGGCCTCGGCCGGCTCGTGGTGCCCGGCTCGGCGAGCGCGCCCGAAGGCGTCGTTGGCGAAGCCGCTGACCACGGCCCACGCCTGAGAGATGTCGCTTCGGGTGGAGCGGTAGACGATCTCGGCCGAGCCGTCCGCACACGAGCGGCGCCGGGCGTAGCGGGCGGCGTGGATGCGCCGGTGGCGGGCCTCGGCATCGGCGTCGGCCGCTGCTTTGGTGCGCTCGCACTCGTTGCGCAGCTCGACCAACGACGACCGGGGAGCGCTCGCCACCAGGCGGGCCTCGGCCCCCGGATCGGCGGCCACGGCGTCGGAGATGGCCACCGCCTCCTCCACCGACAGCGCACCGGCGCGCACCGCCGCGTCGAGGTGGGGCTGGGCTCCCAGGCGGCGGGCCGTGCGCAAGGCGTCGGCCGCCTTGGACACCGACGTGCCACTGTGCCGGGCCAGGGCGTGGGCGAAGCTGGCATCGCCCTCCGCGCCCAGCCCGGCCGTGTCGGCCCGGGCGCCGGCCAGGGCCTTGAAGGTGGCCGCCATCTTCTCGATGCGGGCCGCCTCGTCGACCACCACCACGGCGTCGGCCGCGGTGAGCACCGAGGCGTCGAAGCCGGCCAGGTAGCGGCCCACCTCCCACCCGTAGCCGACCCACCTCCGGTCTGTCGAACATATGTTCGAGAATACCACCCGACACCCGCCAAGTCCACCGCTTCCCGATTTTCGAGGCATTCGTTGCACCCTTGTCCTCGCCCAACCGAGGCCGAACCCGACGCTGAGGGTGAGGGGACCTGGCAGCCCATCCGGCGTCGCGGTCCGGACCGCTGACGCCGCCGCCACGCCGCCGTCCGCCCATTCGGACTCACGCCGCGGCTCCCCCTCGCGCTCACAGGATCAGCGCCTCAGCGGCGGGTCGCCCGCTGGCGGACAGGGTCGCTCGCGGGCACACGTACCGACTTCGACGACCAGCCTGGGGGCGGTCGATCGCACGATCACCCGGAGCCGGCCGGCGGTCACGACGGCGCCGGGCACGGTGTCCGCTGGCGTGAGCACGAGGCCCGCCCTGTGCCGGGTAAGGACAGTGTCGAGATCGGCCTTGGCGGACCGGCTCGGGCTGGCCAGTGCCACCACGCTGATTCCGCGGACACCAGCCATCCGCAAGGCACCGAGCAGGGGTCCCGGCCGTGGCCGCCCGACGACCAGGACCGTGGCGGCACCGTCCCGCCACAGCTGGGCGTCCCCGCCGAGCGATCGTCCATCTGCCGGCGGGCCCGGTCGCACCATCGGCAGCAGGCAGACGAGCACGGCCAGCGCCGCGGCGGCCGGGCGCAGCCGTCTTCGCCATGCGACGGCCGCCAGCACACACAGGGCAACCACGTGACCCGCACCCAGCTGGCCCAGGGGAAGCGAGGCGGCCCACCGCGCCACCCCCGCGATCCACCGGACGAGGCTCCGGTTCGGCAGGTGCACGACGGTGGCAATGGGTTCGCCCAGCAGGCCGGCAGGAAGACCGGCGACCAGGCCCCAGACCATCACCGGCCCGGCAGCAGGGACGGCCAGCAGGTTGGCGGGGATGGATGCGACGGGCAGCCCGCCGAAGACGGGCACCAGCACCGGCGCCACACCCACCTGGGCGGCAACGGTGACGGCGAGCGCCATGGGCATCCGCCGCGACAGCGGCCCGGCCAGCACGGCGATCCCCGCACACGCGCCGCACGAGAGCAGGAACCCCACCGAGCCCACCAGCAGCGGGTCGATCACGAGCAGCACGGTCACGGCCAACGCCAGGACCCGCAGCGTCGAAGCCGGCCGACCGAGCGTGGCGGCGAGCAGGGTGACCGCCGCCATCATCGACGCCCGCAGCACCGACGGCTCCCACCGGGTCAGCACGCCGAACCCGAAGAGGATCAGAACGCCGGCGATCAAGCGGCCCCGCAGCCCGAGGAACCGGAGAACGGGCGCGGCCAGGGCGAGCACGAAGGCGACGTTCTGTCCCGACACGGCCAGCAGGTGCGTCAAACCGGCAGCCCGGAAGTCGTCGACGCTCACGGGGTCCTGATCGCGGTCGTCGCCGAGCACGAAGCCGGCGAAGAGCGCTCGCTCGGAGTCGCCGAACGAGGTCGTGCCCCGCAGCAGCGTCCGCCGCACGTCGTTGGCCAACCGCGCCACCGCGCCGCCGGCGCCCGGGTGCTCCGCCGACGTCACCGTGAGCCGGGCGGCCACATGCCGGCGGACGAGGTAGGCCCGGGATCGTGCAGGCACCGCCGACAGCCGACCGGCGACCTCCACCGTCTCACCAGCCAGCAACGGGCGCAGCGCCGACGCCGGGGAGCCGCGCGCCCACGCCTCCACCCGCCGGGAGCCGAGACGGAGCTCTGCGCGGAGAGCACCGTCGACGTCCACGGGATCCGTCACCAGCGTCGCATGGGCGCGCACCGGCGTCCCCGGCTCGGGCGGCCGGAGGCCGGCGTGCGAACGGGCGCCCAACGAGGAGCAGAGCACAACCGCACCGAGGCACAGCAGGGCCGGGCGCCGACCGGCCAGGGCGACCAGCACGAGGACGACGCCGAGCCACAACGGCATGGGACGAGAGGCCACTGCGCCGACGGCGGCGCTGAAGGCCAGGGCCACGGCCCAGCGGTCACTCACGAGGCGGTCACACCCGCACGCGTGAACGGATGGCCGCCAGCTTCGCCTCGCCGATGCCGCGCACCTCGAGCAGCTCCTGCACCTGAGCGAAGCGGCCGTGCTCCTTGCGGTAGTCGAGGATCGCCTGGGCTGTCGCAGGACCGACCCCCGGAAGCGCGTCGAGCTGATCGAGGGTCGCGGTGTTCAGGTCGACCGGGCCGCTGGTCGCTCCCTCCCCGGACGTCCCGCCGCCGGCGACGACACCAGGCACCGCCTGGCCCCGGCGGGGGATGTACACCCGCTCGCCGTCCGTGACCTTGGCTGCGAGGTTCACCTGGTCGAGGTCGGCGTCCGACGCCGGACCTCCGGCGGCGTCGAGCACGTCGGCCACCCGGCCACCGGCGCGCACCTTGTAGACACCGGGTCGGGCAACGGCCCCGGCGGCGTGGACGAGGGCGCTCGGCTCGGAGTCGGCGCCATCCGCCGGTGATGCGCCTCCCCCCGCTGGGCTGGCTCCCTGCCCGGCGGGCGTGGCGCGCTCGGCAGTTGCTCGTGTGCCGGCGGTGGGGATGGAGGAGTCGGCGCGCGGCAGGGTCAGCTCAGGTGCCGCCGGTGCGCCGCGGAACGCCACTACGGCGACGGCGACGAACACGGCCAGGCCCCCGGCGGCCAGCGCGGCGGCGAGGACCCGCGGCGAACGGGCGAGCGCGGCAGCAGCGAGCGGCGTGGCGGCGAACCGCTCCCACCTGGACACAGGCGTGTCGGGCACGGGGCAACCCCAGGGACGAGAACACGTCGACCGGGGGAAGCGGCAGGGCCGAGGCTACTCCCCACCACCCCACGGCGAAAAGGCCCGAGCCGCGACCGCCCGTTCCGACGTCCGCTCCGGAGGAGCCAAAGCCCGGCCGGGCCGCTCGGCTAGAAGAGGCGAGCGGTGAGGGCCTTGCGGTACTGAGCGGTCCGCGAGTCGGCGGGACCGAGGACCTCCAGGAGGTCGAGGAACCGCTGGCGGGCCGCCTCGTCGTCCTTCACCCGATCGAGCAGCGAGTCGAGCTCGGCCACGGGATCAGTCGGCGACTCGGCACCCACGCGTGCGAGGGCGGCGACCCGCCGCACCTCCGCCGTCTCGGGCACTCGGGCCAGGAGGGCGAGCGCCTCCTCGCCTTCGCCCTGCCGGGCCAGCAGCTCGGCCAGGCCCAGGACGGCGACCGGGTGGTCGGCCTCGACGTCGAGCGCGGCCCGAAGCGAGGCCTCGTCGCCCTTCTCGGCCAGCAGGTCCACGTCGCGCCTGGCCGGCGCCAGTGCCTCGACGAACAGGCGCACCTGCGACTCCGGGACGGCGCCGATGAACTGGTCGACGACCTGCCCGTCCTTCACCGCGAAGACCGCTGGGATGGACTGCACCCGGAACTGCCCGGCCACGCCGGGGTTGGCGTCGATGTCGACCTTCGCCAGCTCGACCTTGCCGCCGGTCTCGCCGACGACCCGTTCCAGGATCGGGCCGAGGGTGAGGCACGGTCCGCACCACGAGGCCCACAGGTCCACCACCACGGGAACCTGGGCTGACCGCTGGATGACATCGCGCTCGAACGTGGCATCGGTGACATCGGCCATGGACCCATGCTACGGGCTGGTCGCGGCATTCCGGTCCCCGTCGGGCGTCGGACGACCCTGCCGCTTCTCGCGAGGCACCGCGTCGCAGGTCTACGGTGCCACCGTGGACGGCGCGTACACCCGGCAGAGCGACGTGACCCTCGACGCACCGGTCCTCGTCCTCGGCATGGAGGGCTGGATCGACGCCGGGCTCGGCGCAGGGGCGGCCATGGCCCACCTGCTGTCCTCCACGCCCACCGAGGTGGTCGCCATCTTCGACACCGACCGCTTCCTCGACTTCCGCGACCGGCGCCCGGTGGTGCGCATCGCCGACGGGCTCACCGAGGGCGTCTCATGGCCCATGATCGAGCTGCGGGCCGGGAAGGACCGGAACGGCCGCGACATCCTCCTGCTCGTCGGGCCCGAGCCCGACATGGCCTGGCACGCCTTCGTGTCCTCGGTCGTGCAGTTGTGCACCGACCTCGGCGTGCGCATGGTCATCGCCCTGGGCGCGTTCCCGTTGTCCGTCCCCCACACCCGGCCCGTCCGCCTGGCGGCGACGGCCACCTCGAGCGACCTGGCCGAGAAGGTCGGCGTCGTGCGCGGCAGCCACACCGTCCCCGCCGGGATCCATGCCGCCCTCCAGGAGGGCTTCGGGGCAGCCGGGATTCCCGCCGCAGGTCTGTGGGCACGGGTCCCCCACTACGCGGCCGCCATGCCCTATCCCGCCGCCAGCGCCGCCCTCATCGACGGGCTGGCATCGCTCGCCGGACTCGATCTCGACGCCTCCGACCTGCACTCCGCCGCCGCCCTGGCCTCGGCCCGCATCGACGAGCTCATCGCCGCCAGCGCCGAGCACCGGGACATGGTGCGGCAGCTCGAGGCGGCAGTCGACGCCGAGCAGGCACCCACCCCGTTCGACCCGACCGAGATCCCGTCGGGCGACGAGATCGCGGCCGAGCTCGAGCGCTTCCTCAGAGGCGAGACGGGGAACAACCCGTGACGGTGTCCGGCCGAGCCGCTGGAGAGGAGCCCAGACGACTTCGCGCCGCCGCGTCGGAGGCTCCTGGGTCTGCGACGGGCCCAGGCTGCGGCGCAGACCCCGTCCTGGTGGTGGACGACGACCCGAGCGTCCGCATGCTCCTGTCGATCACGCTCACCGATGCCGGGCTGGCGGTGGAAGAGGCGGCGTCCGGAGGCGAGGCCCTCGACCTCGTGCGCCGGCGGTCGTACTCCGTCGTTCTCCTCGACAACAACATGCCCGGGATGACGGGCATGTCGGTGCTCACCCGGCTCCGATCGGAGGAGTCCACGCGCACGCTGCCCGTGCTGATCGTGACCGCCGAGGAGGACGTCGCGGCCCGGGTGAACGGGCTCCAGCAGGGCGCCGACGACTACATCATCAAGCCGTTCCACCCCGCCGAGCTGGTCGCGCGGGTGCGGGCCCAGCTGCGCGAGCGGGCGGCCTGGGCCGACGCCGTCGAGCGGCGGCTGGCCGAGCGTTCGGCCATCGCCGCCGCCCTCTGCCGCATGCACCCGGAGATCTCGGCCGAGCGGACGGCCGAGGCGCTGTGCGCCGAGCTGTGCGAGCTGCGCGACCTCGCCGGCGCCGCCGTGATCGGGTTCACGGCGGACGACGTGGCCGTCCCCCTCGGCGTCAAGGGCATCCCGCCTCCGGGACTCCGCGCGGGCATCCCGCTCCCGCCGGCCACCGCCGCCCGGCTGCGGGCCAACGCCCGCACCGGGCCCTGGGTCGAGACGGTGGACGGGGCCAGGGCCTGGGCGCCCTTCGGCCCCGCCGGTGACCCGCTCGGCCTCCTCGTCCTGAGCGGGAACGGAAAGGTTCGTGGCGGCCCGGCGAGCGGCGCCCAGGTGCTGGCGGCGGCCATCGACTTCGCCGCCGTCGCCGGCGGCCTGGTGACGCCGGCGCTCCTCGAGGGCGGGGGGTACGACGCGCGCGCCCACCTGGCCGAGGTCCTCCGCCGCGAGGCGTTCTCGCCCGTCTTCCAGCCCATCGTGACGCTGGCGACAGGGTCGGTGATCGGCTTCGAGGCGCTCACACGCTTCGCCGACGGGTCCCATCCCCAGGCCCGCTTCGCCGAGGCGACCGCCCTCGACCGGGGCATCGACCTGGAGACCGCGACGATCACGGCCGCGCTACGGGCCTCGTCGGGCCTCCCGCCGGGATGCTGGGTGAGCGTCAACGTCTCCCCTGCGCTCGTGCTCGACCGGCGCGTCCTGCCGCGGCTCCTCGGGGGGGGCCGGCTCAAGGTCGTCCTCGAGATCACCGAGCACGACCCCGTGGAGGACTACGCCGAGCTCGGCGCGGCGCTGGCCGACCTGCGGCCATTGGCCGGGTTGTCGGTCGACGACGCCGGCTCGGGCTTCGCCAGCCTCCGACACGTCGTCACCCTCGAACCCGACTTCGTGAAGCTCGATCAGTCCTGGGTCACGGGGATCCACGCCGATCCGGCCCGTCAGGCCCTGGTGGCCGGCCTCGCCCACTTCGCCGGCAAGACCGGGAGCGAGCTGATCGCCGAGGGCGTCGAGACGGATACCGAGCGGGGCACGCTGACCGAGCTCGACGTCGACATGGCCCAGGGATTCCTCTTCGGCCGGCCCCGCCCGGCCGATGCCGACTGACACCACTGGGGCCGCCCTCGGCCCGCCCCGTGCTCAGTGGCTCTGCAGCACGGCGTCGTCGCGCATGTCGGCGAACAGCCCTGGCGCGGCGCCGCCCACGGTGACGATCGACTGGCTCCCGGCGCTGCCGATGCCGCCGGGCATCACCACGCTGCGAACCTTGGCCGGGTCGATCGTGACCGCCAACCGACCCAACCGGTACAGCTCCACGGGAGTCACCCCGGTCATGCCGACATGGCGCCCCAGGATGGCCAGGTAGCGGGCGACACCGGTGGCGCCGGGGTTCTCGGCGCGGAGCTTGGTGAGGGCGGACAGGATCAGCAGGCCCTGGTGCTCGCTGCGGGTGAAGTCGCCACCCGGGATGTGCCGGTTGCGGGAGAAGGACAGCGCGGCCCGGCCGTCCATGTGGACCCGACCCTGCGGGAAGTCGGCACCCGAGAACCGGTCCTTCATGGCGGCGGGGACGTCGACGTCGACGCCGCCGGCGTCGTTGACCAGGTCCTCGAAGGGCCCGAACCGGGTCGCCAGCACGAAGCTCACGTCGATGCCGGTCAGCTCCTCGATGGTGTTCGCGGCCAGCCCGGGACCGCCGAACGCGTAGGCGTCGTTGATCTTGCTCCGGCCGTGCCCGGGGATAGGGACGTAGGTGTCGCGCGGGAAGTTGAGCATCGTCCCCTCCCCTGTGGCCGGGTTGAGGCCGATCAGGTGGATGGCGTCGGAGCGATCGCCGTCGATCCCAGGGCGGCCACCGTCGAGGCCGAGGGCCAGCATGAACACGGGCCTGTCCGGCCGCGGCGAGAAGGTGCCGGTGTCGACCTTGTGGATCTCGAGGGCGGGGGCGCTGCCGGCCCCGCCGGCGACCAGGGCGGCGGAGATGCCGAGCATCCCGAGCACGGTGGCCGCGAGCGTGACCGCCCGATTCACTTGGCTCTCGTGTCGTGCTTGGTGACGATGTCGAAGCCGTCGATGCGCCAGCTGCCCCGGTCGGGCACCAGCACGACCTCCCCTGCCCGCACGACGTCGACCGCGCCGTCGCCGGACGAGACCGTGTGGACCATGTCGATCTGGGCCGTGACGAGAACGACCTCGCCACCCGGGGCGGTGAGCGCCGTCAGCCGGGCGTTGGCCCGCTCCTGGTGGACGTCGCCGGACAGCGGAGTCCCCTCCTCGACGAGGGCGGCCCGCTCGGTGCCCGGAGTCGCCACCTTCGCCAGCGCCGGCTCGGTGAACACGGCGTCGAGCCCCGAGGCCGGCTTCCCGGTCCGCAGCGGAGCGACGATGGCGTCGGCCAGCCAGGCGTCGAGGCTGGTGCTGACGGCGGCGGTCACATCGGTAGGGAAGTCGGGTGCCTTCGTCGCCATCGGCTCGACGGCGGCGGTAGTGACGGCGAAGGCGAAGCCGCCTGGCGCCGTCGACGCACTCGCAGCACCGTCGCCGCCGCCCGCCCTCTCGGGGGCGCCGTCGTCGCTCGAGCACCCGCCGGCGACCGCCAGCACCAGGACGACGAGCGTGCAGGCCAGCGACCGCCGAGAAAAACTCCGCGCTTGCGCGTCATGGGAAGCGCCGCCCCACGTCAATCTCAGGCGGGGCCACTCCGGCCGCTCGATCCGCCGGCGGCGACGCGCCGCCCCCCGGATGCGGCCACTCGGTGTGGTCCGCTCGACCGCCGACCCGTTCGTCGCCGTTGGAGGGTGCGGGTGGAGGCGCAGGGTCACACCACCACGTTGACGAGCCGTGGCGGGCGGACGATGACCTTCCTGGGCGGGCGCCCCGCCAGGTGCTCCCGGACCCGCTCGGAGCCAAGGGCGAGGGCTTCCGCCGTTGCCGCGTCGAGATCGGGGGTCACCTCGATCCGGTCGCGGACCTTGCCGTTCACCTGCACGACCAGCGTCAGCGACTCCTGACGCACCAGGTCGGGATCGGCCACCGGCCAGGGCTCCGTGTGGACGAGGCCGCCCCGGCGGCGCTCCCACAGCTCGGCTGCGATGTGGGGTGTCATGGGCGCCAGCAGCTTCAGCATGGTGTCGACGGCGAAGTCGGTCGCGCCGTCGCGGTACACGAGGTTCGTGAACTCCATGAGGGCGGCCACGGCCGTGTTGTAGGACCAGCGCTCGTAGTCGTCACTCACCTTGGCGATCAGCCGGTGGGCGGCCCGGTCGACCTTTTCGGCGTTCGCCGCCGGCCCGGGAGCGTCGCCCAGGGCTAGCCGCCAGACCCGCTTCAGGAAGCGGTTGCATCCCTCGATCAGCTCGTCGGTCTGCTCGGTCCAGTCGACGTCGTCGGCCGGCGGCCCCACGAACAGGTGGTACAGGCGCAGCGAGTCGGCGCCCACCGAGTCCAGGTACTGGGCGGGCGCGACCAGGTTCCCCTTGGACTTCGACATCTTGGTGCCGCCCATGCGGATCATGCCCTGGGTGAACAGCCGCTTGAACGGCTCCCGGACGCCGGCCGGCCCGATGCCGAGGTCGGCCAGCGCCTTGGTGTAGAAGCGGGCGTACATCAGGTGGAGGATGGCGTGCTCGATGCCGCCGATGTACTGGTCGACCGGCATCCACCGCTCGGCGGCCTCCTTGTCGACCGGCGAATCGGCGGTCCACGGGTCGCAGAAGCGCAGGAAGTACCAGGACGAGTCGACGAAGGTATCCATGGTGTCGGTCTCCCGCTCGGCCGGCCCGCCGCAGGTGGGGCAGGTGGTGCGGCGGAACCCCTCGTGGGCCTTGAGCGGCGACTCCCCCGTGGAAAGCATCTGCACGTCGTCTGGCGCCAGCACGGGCAGTTGGTCGTCTGGGACGGACACGATGCCGTCGGTCGGGCAGTAGACGACGGGGATGGGGCAACCCCAGAACCGCTGGCGGGACACCAGCCAGTCGCGCAGGCGGAAGTTCACCCTGCGTTCCCCCAGGCCCTGCTCCTCCAGCCAGTCGATGGCCTTCGCCTTGGCCGTGGCCACATCGGTCAGCCCGTTGAGCCACTCGCTGTTGATGACGGGCCCGTCGCCGGTGTAGGCCTCGCCCTCCCAGCCGTCGGGGGGCTGCACGGTGCGGATCTTGGGGAGGCCGTAGGCCTCGGCGAAGTCCCAGTCCCGCTGGTCCTCGCCGGGCACGGCCATGATCGCCCCCGTGCCGTACCCCATCAGCACGTAGTCGGCCAGGTACACCGGCACCGGCTGCCCGTTGAACGGGTTGACCACCGACGAGCCGGTGAAGACGCCCCGCTTCTCGGCCGGGCCCTCCGTCGACAGTCGGTCGATCTCCGACTCCTTCGAGACCCGCTCCCGGAACTCGTCCACCTCGGAGCGCTGTGCGGGAGTGGTCAGCTCGTCCACCAGAGGGTGCTCGGGCGCCAGCACCGCGTACGTCATGCCGAAGCTGGTGTCGGGCCGGGTGGTGAAGACGCGCACCTTCACGTCGGGCCGGCGGTCGACGCGAAGGTCGAACTCGGCGCCCTCGGAGCGGCCGATCCAATTGCGCTGCATGGTCTTCACCCGCTCCGGCCAGTCGAGGTCGGCCAGCCCCTCCAGCAGCTCGTCGGCGTACCTGGTGATGGCGAAGAACCACTGCTCCAGGTTCCGCTTGGTGACGACGTCGCCGGAGCGCTCGCACGTGCCGTCGGGCAGGACCTGCTCGTTGGCCAGCACCGTGTTGCAGCCCGGGCACCAGTTCACCGGCGCGTTCGCCCGGTAGGCCAGGCCGGCGGCCAGGAACCGGTTGAAGATCACCTGGTTCCAGCGGATGTACTCGGGATCGTGGCTGCGCACCTCCCGCCGCCAGTCGTACATGGCGCCGAGCCGCAGCATGCTCGCCTTCAGCTCGCCGATCCGGGCATCGGTGAAGGGGCGGGGATGGCTGTTCGCCTTGATGGCGGCGTTCTCGGCCGGGAGGCCGAAACTGTCGAAGCCCATGGGCGAGAGCACGGCGTGGCCCTGCATGGTCCGGTGGCGGACGATGAGGTCACCGAAGGTGTAGTTGCGCACGTGTCCCTGGTGGGCCGGTCCGCTCGGATAGGGGTACATCGACAGCACGTACCAGGCCGGGCGAGGGTCGTCGTTGTCGACCTCGTAGGTGCGGTCGGCGGCCCATCGTGCCTGCCACTTCGCCTCGACCGCCTGCGGGTCGTACGCCTCTGCCATTGTGAGGATGGTAGCGGCGGCGGCCGTCACGGGGCCGGTACCGGGGGGAACGTGTGTTCGCTTTGCCGGCGAAACGAGAATGTGGCTCGGGGCGCTCCTGCTAGGGTGCGCGCTGTTCGGGCCTGTAGCTCAGCCTGGTAGAGCGCCTGCATGGCATGCAGGAAGTCCGGGGTTCAAGTCCCCGCAGGTCCACCCCCGAACCCGCTGGTCAGGACCTCTTCCCTTCCCCCCGACGGAGCGGCCACGGCCCTGGGGGAACACGTGCTCCGGCTCCGGGGCCCCGCACGCCAAGAGCTACGACGTCGCTGCGCTCGGCTCCTCTTCCCACGCCACACGGGGGGCGTCGGACCACAAGCGCTCGAGGTCGTAGTAGCGGCGGACCTCGTCGAGGAACACGTGCACCACGAAGTCGCCGTAGTCCAGGAGCACCCAGCGGGCGTCGTCGAGGCCCTCGGTGCGCAGGGGCTTGGGCCCGCACTCCGCAGCCACACGCGCCTCGACCTCCTCGGCGATGGTGCGGACCTGGCGAGGGTTGGTACCGCTCGTGATCACGAACGCGTCGGTGATGGCCAGGATCTGGCCGACCTCCAGGATCACGGGGTCGTCCCCCTTCTTGGCCGCGGCCGCCCGTGCGGCCACCACCGCCTGCTGCCGGATGTCGTCTGAGCTGCTCTTCACGCAGTGCCGAAGTCCTTTCCGACGATGATCGTCACGTCTACAACGTCGAGCGGGTTGCGGCTGAACACGAGGGTCCCGACGCCGAGGGCATCCCGCACCTGCTTCGCCTTCGCCGCGTTGGCCCGGTCGTAGTACACGACCTCGGTGCGGGCGTGGTCGAATGTCCCCGCATTTCCGGTCAGGCGGACGTCGAACCCGGCGCCCAACCTGTTGCGGACCGCCTCCGCCAACCCAACGGCCCCCGTGCCGTTGAGGATCTGCACACGCGGTCTGGCCGTCGTGACGGCGGCAGGGAATGCGTCGGTCACCATCTCGGCCAGCTCGGCATCGCGGACCCGGTACAGCTCCCCTTCGGCGGCGCCGGTGCCGAACGCCTCGACCGGGAGGACGCGCGTCCGCACGTCGCCGGCGACGAGGGCGTCGAACGCCTTGGCCAGGGCGGGCGGCTGGGTCGGAGCGGTGTCGGGCCGGGCGCGCACGGCCGCGATCCACGCTTCGAGGAACTTCTGGTGCCGGGCCAGGCGGACCAGATCGTTCGAGCGTCCCTTCACGGTGAGGAACCGGCTGGCGTCCTGCGGCTGGACCGTCACCGGTCCGGCCGCGTAGAGCACCTCGACGCGTCCTGTCGCGTCCACCTGCTCCACCCGCTCGGGAACGTCGACCGTGAGGGGGCCGACCGGTCCGAGGAGCCCGCTCAGGCCGTTGTCGTCGAGCACGACGGCGGCGCCCATGGGAACGCCGAGGAGGTTCTCCACCGTGGCCTGCAGCCGTGATTCCCCTCCGAGCTCGAGCGACCGGGAGATCGGCTCGAGCCCGAGCGAGACGACCTCGGTGAGGGTGCCCGGCGGGATGAGCAGGATCGTCCCACCCTTGGTCGCCGCCGGGGACAGGACGAACAGTGAGGTGGCACGGCCCGACGCGTCGCGCTGGGCCACGAGCACGGGCGGGACGGCGACTGCGGGGCGCGCCGCCGGGACGTCGGAGCCGTCGCCGTCGTGGCCGCCGCCACCCGAGCCGACCAGGACGGCCACCAGGCCAACGACGACCGCCACCGCGCCGGCGACGCCGAGGTAGCGGATCCGCCGTTGCCGGCGACGCTGCCGGCGCAGCTGTGCCCGGCTCCCACCCCGTCTGGTCGACGGCATGGAGATGCGGCCGTACGACGAGGGATCATCGGGATCGACCGGTCCGGCCGGGTCGGCCGTGTCGGTGCTGCTCTCGGTCATCCTTCACCCAGGGTACAGACCGAGGCGGCGGATCTGTCGCACGGCGGCGGGGGGTACGAGCGCGTCGATGGGCCGGCCGGTGGCGACGCGCGCCCGCAGGTCACTGCTCGACACGTCGATTGAGGGGACGACGACGGTGAGCGCCCGCCACGGCGGTGGTGGCAGGAGCGGCTCGGCGCCCGGCCGGTTCACCACGACGAGGGTGACTGCGGCCATGACCTCGTCGACCCGCTCCCAGGTCGGCAGATCGGGAACGATGTCGGAGCCGACCACGAGGAAGAGCTCGGCACCCGGATGCATGCCCGCCAGTTCGGCCACGGTGTCGGCGGTGTACGACGGGCCGCCGCGGTCGATCTCCAGGCGGCTGGCCTCCACCCCGTCGATGCCTTCCGCTCCGGCCCGCACCACGACGAGACGCTGCTCCGCCGGGGTGACCCTCCGCGTGCCCACCTTCTGCCACGGCACATTGGCCACCATCAACAGGACGCGCTCGAGATGGAGCGACGCCCGTACCTCGGCGGCGGCGGCAAGGTGGCCGACGTGGATGGGATCGAAGGTGCCCCCCAGGATGCCGATGCGAGCTGGCACTCAGCGTCCTCGGGCGGATCTCGGAGGTGCAGGGCGCAGCGCTGTGGCAGGTGGAGGGGCGGTTCCCGGTTGTGGCACGGGCGGAGCGTACGGAGTGCGCCGGCAGGGGTACCGTCGCAGGCCGTGCCCGACGCCCCCCTGCCCGACGGCGTCGACGGTTGGTGCCACCCGCGGTTCGCGGCCGTGGCTGCGGTCCTCGGCCGCCAGCTGGAGAGCGGCGTCCACCACGGCGTGGCCGCCGCCGTGCGCCATCGGGGCCAGCCGGTGGTCGACCTCTGGGGCGGCGCCTTCGCCGAGGACACCCTGGCGGTGTCGTTCTCCACGACCAAGGGGCCGGTCGCCGCCTGCCTCCACATGGTCCTGGAACGCGCCGGTGTGCCATACGACACACCGGTGGCCGACGTCTGGCCGGAGTTCGCCCAGGCCGGCAAGGCCGGCGTCACCATCCGTCAGGTGCTGTGCCACGAGGCGGGCATCCCGCAGATCCGCGGCGAGATCGCCGATGTGTGGGCCATGGCCGACTGGGACGCCATGGTGGCGACGGTCGAGGCTCTCCCGCCGTTGTGGGAACCGGGGACGGCCAACGGCTACCACGCCCTGACGTGGGGCTGGCTGGCCGGTGAGCTCCTGCGCCGGATCGACGGGCGGCCGCCGGCGACCTTCCTGGCCGAGGAAGTGGCCGGTCCCCTCGGCCTCGACGGGTGCTTCCTCGGGACCCCCGCCACCGAGGTCGGCCGGCTGGCACCGGTGGCCTGGAACCCCATCTACCTCGACATGCCGCCGCTCGAGCAACTCCTCCCGGCCGACTCCCTCACCCTGCGGGCCGTGGCGCCGGCCGGCGACATCGTCGAGTTCGTGAACAGCGAGGTGGGCCGGTCGTCGTGCGTCCCCGCCATCTCTGGAGCCTTCACGGCCCGTTCGCTCGCCTCGGTGTACGCACTCCTGGAACGCGGCGGCGCGCTCGGCGGCGACCGTCTGCTCTCTCCCGAGACCGTGGCGGCGGCCACGACCGTCCAGAACGACCGACCCGACCTGGTGCTGTTCGTGCCGGTGCACTGGCGGCTCGGTTTCATGGGCGTCGGCCTGGGCGGTGGCCTGGGCGGTGCCGGCGGCGACCGGGCGACGTCGGCCGCCTTCGGCCACGCCGGGCTCGGCGGTTCCGTGGCCATGGCCGACCCCCGCACGGAGCTGGCCGTGGCGGTCACCCTCGACCGCCTCGAGCTCGACCTCGTGGGCGACGACCGAGCGGGCGCCGTGATCCAGGCAGCCATGGGTGCGGCCGACGCGGCCTAGGGCCGGACGGTCGAGCGACGCCGACGGCCGTCCCGTCAGGTCTTCTCCCGCCAGCTCTTCCCCTCCACCCGCCACGACGGGCGACCGGCCCTCCTCGGTCACTGGCCGGCGAGGCGGGCGACGACCGGCGCGAACGCCTCGCACGAGTCGCCCGGCACGCCCCAGTAGCTGAACCCGAACTCCTCGCGCCGGCGCTCGAGGCTGGCGCAGATCTCGTCGACGCTGCCGACGAGCGCCACGGGGACCTCGAGCGCCTGGTCCGGCGTTATCCCGAACCCGGGCGCCATGGCGTCGGCCGTCGCCCGGCGATCGGCGCCCACCAGGCAGAACGAGGTGTTGCAGTGGAGCTCGAGCTGCTCGAAGCGGTCGCCCGCCTCCTCGCGCACCCATGCCACGCGCTCCTTGAAGCGATCGGCCACGGCCGAGCGGGCCGCGTCGGGACCCACCCAACCGGCGGTGAGGCTCATGTTGAACCCGACGATGTCGGCCTCGCGGGCGGCGAGGCCCAGGACCCGCCTGCCCCCGCCGGCGATCATGATGGGTGGGCGGGGCGACTGCACCGGACGGGGCCGGTTGGTGGCCTGGCGCAGGCGGTAATGGCGGCCGTCGAAGTCGGCTCGCCCCTCGGCCCACATGGCCTTCACCACGCCCACGCCCTCCTCCAGACGGTCGACCCGGGTGCCCGGGGGGTCGTAGGCGATCCCCAGCTCGTCGTAGTCGGACTTCATCCACCCTGCGCCCATGCCGAGCTCGACACGGCCCTCGGAGACGATGTCGAGCGTGGCCATCTCCTTGGCCAGCACGGCCGGGTGCCGGTAGTCGTTGTCGAAGACCAGCGAGCCGATCCGGATCGTGCTGGTGGCGGTCGCCGCGGCGGTGAGACCGACCAGCGGACCCCACTGGTGGTCGAAGTGGTCGGGCATCCACAGCGCGGCGTACCCGAGGTCCTCGGCCGCCCTCGCCCGGTCGCGCCACGTGCGGGCGTCCGGCGCCGAGGCCAGCTGCACCCCGAAGCGGAACGGTCGACGCAACATCACCAGACCCTATGGCCGTCGCCGCCCGCCGGCGTGGCGGTCCGCCGGGCTCGCAGCCTCGCCCGATCGGCGGGGTCGCCGTAGGCTGGGGGCGTGGAAGCTCGGGCCTGGACGCCCACCAGCTGGCGGGAACGGCCTGCATCCCAGCAGCCGGACTGGCCCGACGAGGCGGCGCTGGAGCGCGCCCTCAAGCAGCTGACCGGCATGCCGCCGCTCGTGTTCGCGGGCGAGGCCCGCCAGCTCACCGCCTCGCTGGCCGACGCCGCCGAGGGCCGGGCATTCCTGCTGCAGGCGGGTGACTGCGCCGAGTCCTTCGGCGACTTCTCGGCCGACGCCATCAGGGACAAGCTCAAGGTCATCCTCCAGATGGCCATCGTCCTCACCTACGGGGCCGGTGTCCCGGTGGTCAAGGTCGGCCGGATCGCCGGGCAGTTCGCCAAGCCGCGATCGTCGCCCACCGAGCTGGTCGGCGACGTGGAGCTGCCGTCCTTCCGGGGCCACATCGTCAACGGCGACGCGCCCGATGCGGAGTCGCGGGTGGCGGACCCGAACCGGCTCATCGGGGCGTACCACCAGTCGGCGGCCACCCTCAACCTGGTGCGGGCGTTCACCAAGGGCGGCTTCGCCGATCTGAACAAGGTCCACGTGTGGAACCAGCAGTTCGTCGCCACCAGCGCCGGAGGGCGCCGCTACGAGGCGATCGCCTCGGAGATCGACCGGGCCATCCGGTTCATGCAGGCCTGCGGCATCATCGTCAAGTCCGAGGCGCGCCTGCGCGAGGTCGACTTCTACACGTCGCACGAGGCACTCCTCCTGGGGTACGAGGAGGCCCTGACCCGTCTCGACTCGCTGAGCGGCGACTGGTACGACTGCTCGGCCCACATGCTGTGGGTCGGCGACCGCACCCGGGATGTCGACGGTGCCCACGTCGAGTTCCTGGCCGGCGTGCGCAATCCCATCGGGTGCAAGATCGGCCCCACCGCCACCGCCGAGGACGTGGTCGCCCTGTGCGACCGTCTCGACCCCGACCGGGTAGCAGGCCGGCTGACGCTGATCTCCCGAATGGGAGTCAAGCGCGTCGCCGACGCCCTCCCGCCGTTGCTGCGCGCCGTGGGCGACGCCGGGCACCCCGTCCTCTGGGCGTGCGACCCCATGCACGGCAACACCTTCGTGAGCGCCGGGGGCCGCAAGACCCGCCACTTCGACGACGTGATGGCCGAGATCGAGCTGTTCTTCGCCACCTGCCGGGCCGAGAGCACATGGCCCGGAGGTGTCCACGTCGAGCTCACCGGAGACGACGTCACGGAGTGCCTCGGCGGCGCCGAGGACGTCTCCGATCTCGAGCTGCGCTACACCAGCGCCTGCGACCCCCGGCTGAACGGCCGCCAGTCGCTCGATCTCGCCTTTCGGGTGGCCGAGCTCCTCCGCAGCTGAGCCGGCGCCCGACGAGGCGGGCCGTCAGTCGAGGGCGCTCAGGTGGGCGGCGTCGTTGAAGCGGGCGAGCGTCCATCGGCGCTCGTCGGTCTCCGCCCCGCTCTCCCACTCCGTGATCGACGTGTTGTCGATGCGCACGAGGAACTGCGGGTTGAGCGAGAGCTGGCCGAGGGCACGGAAAGAGTTCTCGATGACGCCGCCGTGGCACGCCACCACGACCGTCCGCCCCGCATGGTCGGTGGCCAGGCGGGTCAGCGCCCGCCCGACGCGCGCCGAGAACAACGCCCAGCTCTCCGCGCCCGGGGCGATGGGCCGGTAGAAGCTGCCGTCCCAGCCGCCCGGCCACGTGTACTGCGCACGGAACTCCTCCCACGTGATGCCGTCGGCCTCACCAGGGTGGAGCTCGCACAGGTCCTCGTCCTGCTCGACCGGGACGCCACCAAAAGCCGGTGCCAGGAGCTCGGCTGTCTCGACGGCCCGGGGCAGCGTGCTGGCGTACAGCACGTCGGCGCCGGCCAGCTCTCCGCTCGCCGCCAGGCGGTCGCGCAGCGCGACCGCCTGGCGGCGACCGAGGTCCGACAGCCCCGTGCAGCCCTTCAGCCCGCCGACGATCTGGTCGACGTGGCACTGGGCCTCGCCGTGACGGACGAGGACGATGCGGGTCGGCGACGCCCCTGCCACCGGACCGGCCGCGTCGGCCATCAGCCGAGCTGCTCCACGAACCGAGCGAGCTGACGCAGGCTGCGGCACTCGAAGACCCCGTCGCAGTGGGCCGCGTAGCGGCCCACGATGGAATCGCCCGTGTCCCAGTAGGACCGTGGCTCGGGGTTCAGCCAGTACACGTGACGTGCCCTCCTTCGGATGGCGGCCACCACCCAGTCTTCTGCGGCGTGGTAGTTGTTGCGGGCGTCACCCAGGAAGATGACGGTGGTGCGGGAGCTGATCTCCTCGCCCCACCGCCCCCAAAAGGCGCCGAGGGCGTGACCGTAGTCCGAGTGCCCGTCGACCCAGACCACGTCGGCCTCGGCGTTCACGCGTTGGACCGCCTCGGCCATGTCCTCGGCTCGCTCGAACAAGCGGGTGACCTCGTCGACACCGTCGATGAACACGAAGCTGCGCACCCGCGAGAACTGCGACGAGATGGCATGCACGAACTGGAGCGTGAAGCGGGCGAACGCGGCCACCGAGCCCGAGATGTCGGCGATCACGACGATCTCCGGCTTGGCCGGATGCGGGCGGCGGAAGCGAGGTTCGGCCGGTACGCCCCCGTACGACATCGACTGGCGCACGGTGCGGCGGTAGTCGAGATGACCCCTGCGGCGGTGGCGGCGGCGACGGGCCAGGCGAACGGCGAGCTTGCGGGCCAGTGGCTGGAGCGCCTGGCGCAGCGCCACCAGCTCCTCCCGGGACGCGTGCATGACATCGAGGTCCTCGGGCAGCGGCTTGCGCAGCGTGCGGGCCAGGGCCTCGGCGCCGCGGTCGGCCACCAGGCGACGACGGATCTCCCGCTCGACCTCCTCGCGGAAGCGCTGCACCCTCGTCTCGAAGCGGTCGCGGGCCAGGCGCTCCTCCAGCGGCGTCAGCTCGCGACCGGCCGCCGATCGGGCGCCCGAGACGAGGCGCTCGAGGGCTCCGTCGAGGTCGAGGCCGCGCAGCGTGCGGTACAGGTAGTAACTGCCCCCCATCGGTCGGCCAGGGGCCATCCCGGCGGCGTGGGTGACCGCTCGTGCCGCCAGCGCCCGCAACCGCTCGTCGTCCCCCTCCCGCAGGGCGGCCTCGATCTCGGCGGCCAGCTCGGAGACGTCGACCTCCGCCCGCTCGCCGTCCCCCGACATGACCCCGCCCTCGGCCGGGCCCGCGGCGAGGGCCGGCCCCTCCGGCCCGGTCTCGCCGGCAGGTCGGAGCGAGAAGAACACGTCGAACACGGTGTCGAAGGTCCGGCGATGGGCCTGCGACTTCACCAGCGTGGCGGCCAGGGCACCCTTGAACGCCTCGCGGTCGGCCAGCGGGACGTGGCGCAGGGCCTCCATGGCGTCGAGGTCCTCGGGAAGACTCACGGGCAGGCCGGAGGCCCGCAGCTCGCGGACGAACGCGGCCAGCACGTCGAGCACGATGCGCCCTTCAGGCCTCGACGGGAAGCTCGCTCGCCGCCTTGGCGATGTCGGTCTGGTACTTCAGCAACAGGTGCAGGGTGTCCCGCACGAATGCGCCGTCGACGGCGGTCGCCCCCATGAGCACGAGCGTGTGCGCCCAGTCGAGCGTCTCCGACACCGACGGCGGCTTCTTCAGCTCGAGGCGCCGGATGGAGCGGACGACGCCTGCCACCTGGCCAGCCAGGTGCTCGGAGATGCCGGGCACCTTGGCCAACACGATCTGCTGCTCCCGCTCCAGGTCGGGATAGTCGATGTGGAGGTACAGGCACCGTCGCTTGAGTGCCTCGGACAGCTCGCGGGTGTTGTTCGACGTGAGGAACACCAGGGGCACCTGCGTGGCGGTCACAGTGCCGAGCTCGGGAATCGAGACCTGGTAGTCGGACAGCACCTCGAGGAGCAGCGCCTCCGTCTCGACCTCCACCCGGTCGACCTCGTCGACGAGCAGCACGACAGGGTCCTTCGCCCGGATGGCCTCGAGCAGCGGTCGGGTCAGCAGGAACTCCTCGCTGAAGATGTCCTCCTCGAGGTCCGACCACGCGGCGACCCCGCCTGTGCCCTCTTCCACCACCCGGGCGGCCTGGATGCGCAGGAGCTGCTTGCGGTAGTTCCATTCGTACAGCGCCTTGGCCTCGTCCAGCCCCTCGTAGCACTGGAGGCGGATGAGGCGGGCGCCGGTCATGGCCGCTACCGACTTGGCGAGCTGGGTCTTCCCCGTTCCGGCCGGGCCCTCGACCAGCACGGGCTTGCCCAGGCGATCGCCCAGGTACACGACGCCGGCGATGCCCGGATCGGCGAGGTACCCGGCGGCGGCGAGCCGGTCCTGCACGTCGGCGACGGATGCGAACCGCTCGCCGGCCGGCCCGCCCGTCACCCCCGCACCTGGCCGTCGCCCTCCACCACGTACTTCATCGTGGTGAGCTCGCGCAGACCCATCGGGCCTCGGGCGTGCAGCTTCTGCGTGCTGATCCCTATCTCGGCGCCGAAGCCGAACTGCTCGCCGTCGGTGAAGCGGGTGGATGCGTTCACCACCACGGCGGCGGCGTCGACCTCCGTGGCGAAGCGGCGGGCGGCGGCTAGGTCGCCGGTGACGATGGCCTCCGTGTGACCCGATCCGTGCCGGCGGATGTGGTCGATGGCCGCGGTCAGGCCGGGCACGACGGCGACGGACATCTTGAGGTCGAGGAACTCCGTCCCGAAGTCTTCGTCGCTCGCCGGCCCCATGCCGGGGACGAGGGCTTGCGCGGCTGCGTCGCCGACCAGCTCGACACCTTCGAGGGCGGCGGCGGCACGAGGAAGGAAGGCGGCGGCCACCGCCTCGTGCACCACCAGCGACTCCGCCGCGTTGCAGACCGACGGCCGCTGGGTCTTCGCGTTCACCACGATGGCCAGGGCCATGTCGAGGTCGGCGGCCGCGTCGACGTACACGTGGCAGTTGCCGTCGCCGTCGATCACGTACGGCACGGTGGCGTGCTCGAGGATGGCGGCGATCAGCGACGATCCGCCCCGCGGCACGAGGCAGTCGATCAGGCCCCGCAGCCGCATGAACGCCGTGGCCGACTCCCGGCTGGTGTCCTCCACCAGGACGAGGGCGTCCTCGGGCAGACCGGCCTTGGCGAAGCCCTCCCGGAGCACGGCGGCGATGGCGACGTTCGAAGAGATGGCGGCCGACGAGCCGCGCAGGAAGGCGGCGTTGCCCGCCTTGAGGCAGAGGCCGGCGGCGTCGCTCGTGACGTTGGGCCGGTTCTCGTAGATGATGCCCACCACGCCGAGCGGCACCCGAACGCGCGTGATCCGCAGCCCGTTGGGCCGCGTCCAGCCGTCGACGACCTCGCCCACCGGGTCGGCGAGGGCGGCGACCTGGCGCAGGCCCGCCGCCATGGCCTCCACGCGTTTGGCGTCGAGGCGCAGGCGGTCGACCACCGTGGCCGTGGTGCCGGCATCCACTGCCCTCGCCACATCGGCCTGGTTGGCCGACAGGAGATCGTCTCTCCGCTGCACGAGGAGATCGGCGGCCGCGTGCAGGGCGGCGTCCTTGGCGGCCGTCGACGCGCAGGCGACGGCGCGCGACGCGTCCTGGGCCCGGTGCCCCAGGTCCTCCAGCGCGGTCATGAGCTCAGGTTACGACCGGGCGCGGCAGACTCTCGCCCGTGGGCGATCCTCTTCACGACACCGTGCAGGAGTTCATCGACGACCTCGCACCCGTGCTCGCCGAGCTGGCCGACGAGGCGAGGATGCAGAGCAGCCGGGCGGACGCCGACGTGGCCCTCGAAGCGTCGAACATCGCCGGGGCCTTCATCGACGTCGACGGCCTGCACACCGACGAGGAGGTGTGGGCCTACGTCGGCACCTTCGCACCGCATTTCGACACGCTGCTGCAATTCGCCCGCCCGGCCCAGGTGCGCAAGGCCGGCATCTTCGACGACCGTCGGGAGTGGCTGGCCAAGCCGTCGGTGCTGTTCGAGATCCTCGTGGCCAAGGACCACCGCGCCGGGACCCGCCACTCGTGGCGGTACTACGAGCGGGCCATGGCCATCGCCCACGCCGTGTGCGCCCTCGACCGTCATCCCGCCCACGTCGAGCTCGAGGCCGTCGACCGCTTCCGTACCATGCTGCTGGGGCGCATGGAGAACTGGGCCGTGCCCCGCCCCGGCCACGACGCCGGCCCCGGGTCGGCGCCCGCCCGCCCGGATGCGAGCTCGCCGGCCACGGTCGTCGAGGCGCTCCGGCGGCCGCTCGACGAGCTCCTGGCCGAGCTCGACGCCCTGGTCGGGCTCGGGCCCGTGAAGGCCGAGGTGCGCCTCGTCGCCAACCTCATCCAGGTCCAGAATTTGCGACGGAGCCGAAACCTGGCCGTGGCCGAGTCCAGCCGCCACCTCGTGTTCACCGGCAACCCGGGCACGGGCAAGACCACCGTGGCCCGGCTCCTGGCCCAGATCTACCGGACCCTCGGCGTGGTGGCCAAGGGCCACCTGGTGGAGAGCGACCGGTCGCAGCTCGTGGCCGGCTACGTCGGCCAGACCGCCATCCAGGTCCGCAAGGTCGTGGAGTCGGCGCTGGGCGGCGTGCTGCTGGTGGACGAGGCGTACGCCCTCGCCCGCGGCGACGAGCGGGACTTCGGCCAGGAGGCCATCGACACGCTGGTGAAGCTCATCGAGGACCACCGCGACGACGTGGTGGTCGTCGCCGCCGGCTACCCGGACGAGATGGCCGACTTCATCGACTCCAACCCCGGGCTCCGCTCACGGTTCCCGAAGACCATCGCCTTTCCCGACTACAGCGACGACGAGCTCGTCGCCATCTTCCTGTCGATGGCCGCGAAGTCGGCGTACGCCTGTGCACCCGGCCTCGAGGAGCGCCTCCGTGCCTGGTTCGCAGCCCAGCCCCGGGACAAGGGGTTCGGCAACGCGCGCCTGGCCCGCAACCTCTTCGAGGCCGTCATCGCCCGCCAGGCGAGCCGCATCGTCGGCATCACCAGCCCCTCCGACGAGCAGCTCATGGCCCTCACGACCGACGACGTGGGGCCGATCGAGGCGACGGCCTGAGGACCGCCGGCCCGGTGCGGCGCGCCGGCACCGGCAGCGGGCCCGGTCCGGTCAGCGGCCACGCCCTCCTACGCTCACCGTCATGGCTGCCCGCGTCCTCGCCGTCGTGGCCGCCATCGCCATGGTGGCGGGCGCCCTGTTCGCACGCAGTCGCATCGACGACGACGACGAGGAGCGCTCGACCACCACGCTGCGCCTCGTGTGCACGACCGAGCTGGCGGGCGTGTGCGACGGGCTGGCGGCCAGCGAGGAGAGCAGGATCGAGACCAGGGTCGAGCCTCCCGCCACGACCGCGGACGCGCTCGTCCACCTCGGGCCCGGACAGCGGCCGTCCTTCGACGGTTGGCTGGCGACGGCGCCCTGGCCCGCCATCGTGGCGGAGAACCGCAGTCGGGCCGGCGACGCCGGGCTCGACGTCACCACGGGACGAGTACTGGCCCGCTCGCCCGTCGTGCTGGCGGTACGGGCCGACCGGAGAAGCGTCCTCGAGGCGGCCTGCGGCGGCACGCCGGGGTGGAAGTGCCTCGGACAGGCGGCCGGCAAGCGGTGGGAGGCGCTGCCCGGGGGCAAGGCGGACTGGGGCGACGTGAAGCCCGGCCACCCGTCGGTGGACACTGCATCCGGCCTCACCGTGCTCGGGGGCGCCACCGTCGGCTACTTCGACGGCCGCGGCGACCTGTCCAGCGCCGACCTCGACGAGGCGGGCTACCAGGATTGGCTCGACCGGCTGGAGCGGGCCGTACCCGGCCGACCGGCCTCGCCCTTCCAGACCATGCTCACCCGCCTCTCCTCGTTCGACGCCGTGGGCACGCTCGAAGCGGAGGCCGGACCGCTCCTGGCGACCGCCTCCAACAAGAACGTGGGGCTCCTCTACCCTTCACCCGTGGCGACCGCCGACGTGGTGCTGGCGACGACGGGTGGCCGGGCCGCCGACCTGCTGACCGCCATCGTGTCCGGGGCGCCCGGCCGTCGGGCTCTGGCCCGATCGGGGTGGCGGGTCGCGGGCGAGCCGGCCGCCGCCGGCGTGCCGGGCGAACCGGAGCTGCCCGCCGCCAGCAACCTGCCGGAGCCCGGGGTCCTGGAGGCACTCCGCCGGCGGGTGCACACGGCGGGCGGATGAGCGGGTACCCGGACCCGGCCAGCGGCGCTCGTCGTCGCCGCAGGGGCTCCCCACTGGGCGGCGTGGTGCTCGCCGTGCTGGTCGTGCTCGGCGTCGCCCAGACGTGCGCCAAGGACGACGACGCCACCGGAGGTGGCAAGGCGGGTGCCGGGCTCGACGCCGTGCCCAAGGGGTGCACGGCCGTCGACGCCGCCTCGTCGCCCGAGAAGGTCGAGCTCCTGACGAAGCTGGCCGCCACCTTCAACGACTCGCCGTCCGCGCGCGAAGGCGGCCGGTGCACGTTCGTCCGGGTCCAGAAGAAGTCCTCGGGCGTGGCCGCCACCGCTCTGGCCAACGGCTGGCGGGACGAGGCCGTCGACGGGCCCCGCCCCACCATCTGGTCGCCGGCGGCCAGCTCGTGGGGCGCCGTGCTCAACTTCCGGCTGAGCAAGGCCGGCCAACCGGCCATGGCGCCGGCCGACGCCAAGCCGTTCATGCTCACGCCGCTCGTCCTGGCCATGCCCCGGCCGATGGCCGAGGCTCTCGGCTACCCGGCGACACCCATCGGCTTCAGCGACCTCATCGCCCTGGCCCAGGACCCTGCCGGATGGGCATCCAAGGGCCACGAGGAATGGGGGAAGTTCAAGCTCGGCAAGACCAATCCCAACTTCTCGACCAGTGCCCTGTCGGCCACCATCGCCCAGTACTACGCGGCCACCGGCAAGCAGGGCGACCTCACGCTGGAGGACCTCAACGACCCGAAGGTGCAGGCGTTCAGCCGGAGCGTCGAGTCGTCGGTGGTCCACTACGGCGACATCACGCTCACGTTCCTGAACAACTGGTTCCGTAACGACGCCCGGGGGACGTCGCTCACCTACGTGTCCGCCGTGGCCGTCGAGGAGAAGTCGGTGATCGACTACAACCGCGGCAACCCGGACGGGATCACCGATCCCGGCGAGCATCCTCGCCCTCCGCGGGTCCCCCTGGTGGCGGTCTACCCGAAGGAGGGCACGCTCTTCTCCGACAACCCCTTCTACGTCCTCGACGCGCCGTGGGTCAGCGCCGCCGAACGGGCCGGTGCCCGCGCCTTCGAGACCTTCGTGCAGCAGCCGGTCAACCAGCGGAAGGTCCTCGAGTTCGGGTTCCGCCCGGGCAACCCGTCGGTGGCCGTCGGCGCCCCGATCGTCGCCGCCAACGGCGTCGACGCCGACCAGCCGCAGACGGAGTTGCGCGTCCCGTCGCCTCCGGTGCTGGCGGCCGTGATCGACCGCTGGGCGCAGGACCGCAAGAGCGCCCGCGTCCTCCTCGTGATCGACGTGTCCGGGTCGATGGGCGACGAGGCGGCGGACGGCCGCACCAAGCTCGATCTGGCGAAGGATGCGGCCGTCAACGCCCTGGACCAGTTCAAGAACGAGGACCAGGTCGGGCTGCGGGTGTTCTCGACCGGCATCGGTCCCGATGCGCATCCCGACTACATCGACCTCGTGCCGATGGGAGGCATCGGCGCCAACCGCGAGACGATGGCCGCCAAGATCCGCAACCTGGTGCCTACCAACAGCACCCCCCTGTACACCGTGGCGCGCGACTCGCACCGCGAGCTCCGGGCCTCCTACGACCCCACCCGCATCAACGCGGTGCTGCTGCTCACGGACGGGCGCAACGAGGACGAGCGCAACGACGACCTCGACGGCACGCTCTCCGCGCTGCGGGAGGGCAGCGAGGGCCAGGTCACCAACCCGGTCCGTCTCTTCCCCATCGCCTACGGCTCGGGGGCCGACCTCGGCGTCCTCAAGAGGATGGCCGAGGCCACCAACGCCCTCGCGTACGACGCCAGCGACCCCGCCACCATCGACAACGTCTTCACCAACGTGGTCAGCAACTTCTGATGGACGAGCGGCCACCCGCCTGATGCTGGAACGGCTGCCCGAACGCGCCCGGACCCCGGCGGTGGCCCGGGCGGTCACGTCGCCGTCGGCCGTATTGCTGGCCGGAGCGGGCATGTCGGCGGCGATCCTCGGCGGCCTTCCCCTGGTTGCCGCGGCCGCCGTCGGCGTCCTCGCCTGGGGAGCGCGTGTGGCCATGGCCGTCCCCCGCCGGCCCCGCGAGGAACGCATCGATCCGTTCACCGTGGGCGAGCCGTGGCGCCATTTCGTGACCGACGCACTCCAGGCCCGGTCGAAGTTCGAGCAGACGGTCGCTCGGGCCCGACCGGGGCCTCTCTGCGACCGGCTGGTCGCGTTGGGGGAGCGGCTGGACCATGGGGTGCGCGAGTGCTGGCGGATCGCCCGCCAGGGTGACGGCCTCCAGGCTGCGCTCGGCCAGCTCGACATCGACCAGATCCGGAACGAGCTGGCCGAGGTCCAGCGCGAGCTGAAGCGGTGCCCGTCGGGCGAGCGGGCCTCGCTCGAGCGGGCCGAGGCGGCGGTGCGGTCGCAGCTGGCCTCAGCCGAGCGGCTGGCGGGGGTGTCGCGCGACGCCGGGACGCGCCTGCGGGTTCTCAACGCGCAGATGGACGAGGCCGTGGCCCGGGCCGTGGAGCTCTCGGTCACCGCCGCCGACGGATCGGACCTGGCCCCGCTGTCCGATGACGTGGAGTCGCTGGTCGGCGAGCTGGAGTCGCTTCGGCTCGCCCTCGAGGAGACGGCTGCTGCCGGAGGACGACCCGGCCGGTAGGATCGACGGTCATGCTCCAGCTCCTTCGCCGCGTCAGTCGCTACATCACGGCGGCGCTCACCGGGCGGTTCAACGAGATGGCCGATCCGAAGGTCCAGCTCGAGCAGGCCATCACCGAGGCCCAGGATCAGCACAGGCGCCTCACCGAGCAGGCCGCCAACGTCATCGCCAACCAGAAGCAGGCCGAGCTCCGGCTCAACCGGGCTATGGGTGAGCTCGAGAAGACCAACGCCTCCGCCCGCCAGGCCGTGCTCATGGCCGACGAGGCCACCAAGCGCGGCGACCCGGCCAAGGCGGCCGAGTACACCCGTGCCGCCGAGGCCTTCGCCGGTCGCCTCATCGCGGTCGAGAAGGAGGTCGAGTCGCTCAAGGCCATGAGCCTCCAGACGGCCCAGGCCTCCGACCAGGCCAAGGCAGCCGTCGCCCAGAACTCGGCCGCCCTCCAGAAGAAGCTCTCCGAGCGCCAGAAGCTCCTGTCCCAGCTCGACCAGGCCAAGATGCAGGAGCAGATGAACAAGGCGATGGCCGGGCTGTCGGAGACGGTCGGCCAGGACGTCCCGTCCCTCGACGAGGTGCGCGACAAGATCGAGCAGCGCTACGCACGTGCCGTCGGCCACGCCGAGCTCCAGGGGCAGACGGTGGAGGGCCGCATGCTCGAGGTCGAGCACGCGGCCATGGACTCCGAGGCCCAGGCCCGCCTGAGCCAGATCCGGTCCCAGCTCGGGCTGGGTGAGGCCACCGCGCGGACGTTCGACCCGGAGACGCAGCCTGGCGGCGGAACCTCCGCCTGATCGGGCGGCGGGCGACCGGCAGGCCCCGCTACGAGGGCAGGACCACCAGGTCGTCGCGGTGGACGACCTCGTGGGGCAGGTCGGGCGGCAGATCCGACGTTCGACGCCCTCCCCACTCCGCCAGCCGACCCGACGGATGGCGCACGAGGCCCTTGGCGAAGACGCGACCGCCGCTGTCGGCGATCTCGACCGCGTCGTCCGCCTCGAACGTGCCGTCCACCCGTACCACTCCCGCCGGCAGCAGCGAGGTGTTGCGCTCCACCAGCGCCCGGCGGGCCCCGTCGTCGACGACCACCGTTCCCGACGACCCCACGGCGAACGCGATCCAGAGCTTGCGGGCCGGCAGCCGCCGGTCGTGCGGGCGCACCAGCGTGCCGACGCCGGGCGCGCCCGCCACCGCATCGGCCAGGACGCCGGGCCGGTCGGCGGCGGCGATGACGGCACGCACGCCGGACCACGAGGCGATCTTGGCGGCCGCCAGCTTCGAGGCCATGCCGCCGCTCCCGCGGGGCGTCCCCGGCATGCCGGCCACCCGCTCGAGCTCGTGGTCCACCTCGACGATCTCCTCGATGAGCGACGCCCCACTGTCCAAGCGGGGGTCCGCCGTCAGCATCCCCGGCGTGTCGGTGAGCAGCACCAGGACCGAGGCGTCGACCATGTTGGCCACCAGTGCGGCCAGTCGGTCGTTGTCGCCGAAGCGGATCTCGTCGTCGGCGATGGCGTCGTTCTCGTTCACCACCGGCACCACGCCGAGCTCGAGCAGCCGGTTGAGTGTCTGGCGGGCGTGGAGGTACTGGTTGCGGTGGGCCGGGTGGAAATCGAGAGGCGTCAGCAGGACCTGGCCGCCCACCAGCCCCGACGCGGCGAGGGCGTCGTCGTAGACGCGCATCAGCCGGCTCTGGCCGACGGCGGACAGCGCCTGGAGCGTGGCCAGGTCGCTCGGGCGGGCGCCGGCCAGGCCGAGGGCGGGCTGCCCGGCGGCGATGGCTCCGGAGGTCACGACCACGACCTTGTGCCCACTGCCCCGCAGTCCGGCCACCTCCACGCACAGCTTGTCGATGGCGTGGTGGTCGATCACGCCGGCTGCGTTCGTGAGCGACGACGAGCCGATCTTGACGACGACGATCACGTCAGCGCCCGACGACCTGATCGGGCTCGTACTCGAAGGTGAAGCCCCCGATGTGCACCATCTCGCCGTCGCGGGCCCCCGCCCGCGCCAGCGCCCGGTCGACGCCGAGCTGCTTCAAGCGGTGCTGGACGAAGTCGAGGGCGTCGGCGTTGGTGATGTCGCTCACGGCCACGGCCCGTTCGGCCTTGCGGCCCCGGACGACCCAGGCGCCGTCGACGCCGCGTTCGACCACCACCCCCTCGGGCTCCGGCCGGTGGATCACGAAGCCGGCAGAAGGGCGGGCGGACGTCTCCGCGTCCCTGGCCTGGGTGACGAGATCGGCCAGGTGTCCCACCAGCTGCGGCAGGCCCTCGCCGGTCACGGCCGAGATGCGCATGCCGTCGAAGGGGCACGTCGCCATGTCGGCCTTGCTGCCCACCACGACGCGAGGCCGCTCGAGCAGCTCCGGCCGGTAGCCCTCGAGCTCGCCCAGCAGGACACGCTGCTGTTCACCGGGAGCCATGGCCGGGTCGTCCGGGTCGGCCGGTGCCAGGTCGACGAGCACCACCATCACCCGTGCCCGCTCCACGTGTCGCAGGAACTGGTGGCCCAGCCCCTTGCCCTCGCTGGCCCCCTCGATGAGACCGGGGATGTCGGCCACTACGATCTCCCGCTCCCCCACCCGCACCACGCCGAGGTGGGGCTGGAGGGTCGTGAACGGGTAGTCGGCGACCTTGGGCTTGGCCGCCGAGATCCGCGAGATCAGCGTGCTCTTGCCGGCGTTGGGCAGGCCTACCAACGCCACGTCGGCCATCAACTTCAGCTCGAGGTCGAACCAGTGCTCCTCGCCCACCTCGCCCTGCTCGGCGAACGCCGGCGCCCGCCGGCGGTTGGACAGGAACCGGGCGTTGCCGCGCCCGCCCCGCCCGCCCTCGGCGGCGCGCCACCGGTCCCCCGGGTTGGGCAGGTCGGCCACCACCGAGCCATCCAGGCTCTTGACCACGGTGCCGACGGGCACCTTCACCTCGACGGAGCTCCCGGCGGCGCCATGGCGTGCCTTGCCCTGGCCGTGCACCCCGCTGGCCGCCCTGCGGTGCGGATGGTCGCGGAAGCCCAGGAGCGACGCCACGTTGGGATCGGCCAGCAGCCAGACGTCGCCGCCGCCGCCCCCGTCGCCGCCGTCAGGGCCACCCTTGGAGACGTGGGCCTCGCGCCGGAACGAGACGGCTCCGGCGCCGCCGTCGCCCGCCTTGACGTGGATCTGCGCTTCGTCGACAAAGCTCATCGGCTCGGAACCGGACGTGCGGCCATGGTGCCGCCCGGGTGCTCAGGCGTCGGTGGTGACGATGTCGACCAGCTTGCGTCCCTTGCGGGACCCGAACTTCACCGCGCCGTCGGCGGTGGCGAACAGCGTGTCGTCGCCGCCGCGCCCGACGTTGATCCCCGGATGGAAGCGGGTGCCCCGCTGGCGGACGATGATCGCTCCGGCCCGCACCACGGTGCCGTCGAACACCTTCACGCCCAGGCGCTGGGCGTTGGAGTCGCGGCCGTTCCGGGTGGAGCCCCCACCCTTGGTCTTCGACATGTCAGCTCCCTGTCGCCGAGGCCGAGCCGGAGCCCGAGCCGCGCGTGATGCCGGTGATCTCGATGGTGGTGTAGTGCTGGCGATGGCCCCACCGCTTGCGGGCCCGGTTCTTGGGCTTGTACGTGAAGCCCTTGATCTTGGGTCCCTTGGCCTCACCGACCACGCGGGCGGACACCTGGGCGCCGGCCAGCGCGGCCCCGGACACGACACTGCCGTCGTCGACCAGGAGCAGGGGGTCGAAGCCGACCTCGTCGCCCTCGGCGACGTGGAGCAGCTCCACGTCGACCCGCTGGCCCTCGGCCACCTTCTCCTGCTTCCCACCCGTCTTGATCACTGCGTACATGAGACGACCACTCTATAGGACGCCCGCTCCGGAGGCGCAGTCCGGCGGACGGTCGTTCCCCCCGGCAGTGTCTAGAGCAGTGACTCGTCGAAGAGGATGCCGCGCCCGGCGCAGGTGGGGCAGGTCAGCGAGAACGCCTCGACCAGACCCTCGGAGACCCGCTTGCGGGTCATCTGCACGAGCCCGAGCTCGGAGATCTCGAACACCTGGGTGCGGGTCTTGTCGCGCGACAGGGCGTCGCGGAACACCCGGAGCACCTCGGCCCGGTTCTCGAGGATCTCCATGTCGATGAAGTCGATCACGATGATCCCGCCCACGTCCCGGAGGCGCAGCTGGCGTGCGACCTCCTCGGCCGCCTCCAGGTTGTTGCGGAAGACCGTCTCCTCGAGGTTCGACTTGCCCACGTTCTTGCCGGTGTTCACGTCGATGACCGTGAGCGCCTCGGTGCGCTCGATGATGAGGGATCCGCCGGAGGGCAGCCAGACCTTGCGGTCGAGGGCGCGGTGCAGCTGCTCGTGGACGTGGAACCGCTCGAACATCGGGAGCGGGTCGGCGGCGGGATCGAAGTAGTCGACCCGGTCGGCCAGCTCCGGGCTGATGCTGGCGACGTAGTCCCGCACCTCGCGGTAGAGCGACTCGTCGTCGATGACGACGCCGCGGTAGTCGTGGTTGAACTCCTCGCGGATGACGCGCACGGCCATGTCCGGCTCGCGATAGAGCAGCGCCGGAGCGGAGACCTTCTTGGCCTTCGAGTCGATCTCGCTCCATTGCCGCAGCAGCATGGCCACGTCTCGTGACAGCTCCTCGGCGCTGGCGCCCTCGGCAGCCGTGCGGACGATGAGGCCGTGGCCCTCCGGACGGACGTCGTCGAGGATCCGCCGCAGCCGCTTGCGCTCGTCGTCGGACAGCCGCTTGGAGATGCCGTACGTGCTCGACCCGGGGACCAGGACCACGAAACGGCCGGGAATCGACACCTCCTGGGTGAGGCGGGCCCCCTTGGTGCCGATGGGGTTCTTGGTGACCTGGCAGAGGATGCTCTGGCCGGGCCGGAGCAGGTGCTCGATGCGGGCCTGGCTCGGCCGGGTGCCGCCCTCCACGTCGTCGGCGTCGTAGCGGACGTCGCCGCGATAGAGCACCGCGTTCTTCGGCGTCCCGATGTCGACGAACGCCGCCTCCATCCCCGGGAGCACGTTCTGGACGCGACCGAGGTACATGTTGCCGTCGATCTGGTTGGCGTCGTCCTGCGCCCGGCTCACGTAGTGCTCGATCAGCGACCGGCCCTCCAGTACGGCGATCTGGGTCGTGCCCCCCTGGACGTGGACGCACATCAGATAGCGCCCGACGGGCCGGCCCTTGCGCTCGCGCGCCCGCGGCCGCTCCACCGCGTCGTCGACGGCAAGCGCCGCCAGCCGGCCGCCAGCCTCTGGGCGGCGCCCCGGGCTCGCCTTCTTGGCCCCGCTCCGCCCCCGGCCACCTCTGCGCCTGCTCTTGCGTGCCGGGCCGTCCTGGTCCCCTGAGGGCTCGGGCGACGGGACGGACCGCTCGGCGTCCGCCAGCAGCTCCGGGGCCGTGGCACGCGTCGACGGGCGGGGCGGCGGCATCTTCGGGACGAGCGGTGGAGCAGGCCGCGAGTCGCCGATGCGCGGCCTCGGCCGTCCCTCACCGGGCGGGTCCGGCAGGTCGGGTCGGCGGTCGGCCGGGACGGGTCGTGGCGCACCGGCCACCGGCGTGGAGGCAACGGCGTCGACGGCCGCGTCCGCCGGCGCCGCCTCCTTGCCGGAATCACCCGGACCGGTGGTCGACGTGGAGCGGGCCCGGCCCCGGCCGCCGCGCGATCCGCGGCGGCGGCTGGAGCGACTGGGACCCTGGCGGTTCTCCTCCGGGCCGGCGGGCCCGTCCTCAGCGGGGGAAGCGGCTGAGGAGGCGGCTGGACGGGGCGGCGGACGCCCGTCCTCGGTCGGCCCGGGGTACGGGTCGGACATGGGTCGATTCCCTTCTCACGACGCACGCCTGACGACGTGCGGCGCGTCCGTCGCGTCGGTCGGGAGCTCGATCGGCTCCCGCCGCGCGCCGTCGCGCGTGATCCATTGCGATGTCCTGCGCACACGCACCTCGTCGAGACCGCCGCCGAGGGCGACGAGCAACTCGGAGGGCCGGAGGGCGCGGGGCTGGGCGGCCAGTTCCGCGGTGAGAACGCTGCCGTCGGCGGAGCAGCGGAGGATGCCGGGGCGGATGTCCTGGGCGCTGCGCTGGCCCTTGCGTTCGCGTTCGATGACCAGCGTGGCCGACGACAGAGCGGCGGCGACCCGCTCCTCCAGTTGGCCGGACGACAGGCCCGACGTCTCCACGACCCACGAACACGAGGTCACCTCCTGCTGGAGCGACGGCGTGCCGACGTCGAGGGCCGTGGTGGCCTGGACGTCGATTCCGGCCGGCAGTGCGGGGCTGAGACGCCCGGGCAGGGCGGCCATGTCGGCCTCCGTGCCGGCGGCCAGCTCGACGTCGAGGTACTCGGCGATCGACTCGGCCCCTGTGGGAAGGGCGAGCCCGAAGCTGACCTTCGGCCGGGGGGAGAACCCCTGGGTGTACTCGAGCGGGAGGCCGACCCGCCGAAACGCCCGCTCCCACATCCGGGCCAGATCGCGATGGCTGGTGAAGCGCACCTTGCCCACCTTCGAGAAGCGGAAGCGCACCTTCACCGCGCCAGCGCCGGCTTGGCGGACAGCAGCTGGACAGGCACCGCGCTGGCCGTGGAAAGGTCCTGGCCGGTTCCCTGGCTGCCGCCGGCCGGTGGGAGAGGCGACGCCACCACGTGCTCGATCCCGAACCCGGTGCATGCGCCGCAGTCGTAGCACGGCGTCCACCGGCAGTCCTCCACCCCCGACGCGGCCAGGGCGTCCTGCCAGTCCTGCCACAGGAAGTCCTTGTGCAGCCCGGCGGAGACGTGGTCCCACGGAAGCACCTCGTCCTCGGAGCGGTGGCGGTGGACGTACCAGTCGACCGACAGCCCGTGGCGCTCCATGGCCGACTCCCACAGCCGCACGTCGAAGTGCTCCGACCACTCCTGGAACACACCGCCGTTGCGCCACACGTCCTCGATCACCGCTCCCATGCGGCGGTCGCCGCGGCTGGCCAGACCCTCGGCCAGCGTGGCGTGCGGGTCGTGCCACTTCAGCGTGACGCCCCGATCACGGCGGACGGCGTCCTTCAGCAGGTTCACCTTGGCCCGCAGGTTCTCGGCCGTGGCCTGGCCGAACCACTGGAATGGCGTCTGCGGTTTGGGCACGAAGCCTCCGACCGACGCACTCACCGTCACCCGCCCCGTGTGGCGCCGCCCGATGGCCGCACAGCGCCTGGCCAGTTCGGCGATGCCGAGCACGTCGTCGTCGGTCTCGGTGGGCAGCCCGATGAGGAAGTACAGCTTCATCCGCTGCCATCCCTGCGAGAAGGCCGACTCGGCCGCGCCGTAGAGGTCCTCCTCCCGGATCAGCTTGTTGATGACCTGGCGCATCCGCCATGTCCCGCCCTCGGGAGCGAACGTGAGGCCGGTACGGCGCACCTTGGCTATCTCGCTGGCGATGCCGACCGTGTAGGCGTCGACCCGCAGGCTCGGAAGGCTGACGCCCACCGACCCCTGGCACATCGGGTCGTTGATGATGCCGCCCACGACGTCCTCGATGCCCGAGTAGTCGGCGCTCGACAGCGACGTGAGGCTGACCTCGTCGTACCCCGTCCGGCGGAGCCCGGCCGACACCATGGACCGAACCTGCTCCGACGACCGCTCGCGGACCGGGCGGGTGATCATCCCGGCCTGGCAGAACCGGCAGCCTCGCGTGCACCCCCGGAAGATCTCGACGTTGAGCCGGTCGTGCACCACCTCGGTGAGGGGGACGAGTTGCTGCTTCGGATACGGCCAGTCGTTGAGGTCGGCGATCGTGCGCTTCTCGATCCGTTCCGGAACGTCGGCGAAGCGGGGCGTGACCGACACCAGCCGCTCCCCGTCGTAGGCGACGTCGTACATCGACGGCACGTACACGCCGGGGACGCGTGCGAGGTCGCGCAGCACCCGCTGGCGCGAGCCGGGCGTGCGCCCACCCGCCTTCCACGCCGAGACGGCGTCGGTGATCTCGGCCACGACCTCCTCGCCGTCGCCGATGACGAACAGGTCGACGAAGTCGGCCAGCGGCTCCGGGTTGAACGTGCAGTGCCCGCCCGCCGCGACCAGCGGGTGCTCCGGGCCGCGCCCGGCGGCGCGGACCGGCAGGCCCGCCAGATCGATGCAGTTCAGGACGTTGGTGTACACGAGCTCGGCCGACAGGTTGAACGCGACGAGGTCGAAATCGCCTGCCGCCCGATGGGTGTCGACGCTGAAGAGCGGTACCCGGCGTCGCCGCAACTCCGCCTCCATGTCCACCCACGGCGCATAGCTCCGTTCGGCGACGGCATCCGGCCGCTCATTCAGGATTTCGTAGAGGATCTGCAGGCCCTGGTTGGGCAGGCCGATCTCGTAGGCGTCCGGATACACGAGGAGCCACGCCACCTTGTGCGGTGCGTGCACAGGGTCCTGGGCCCCGTCCTCGCATCCGATGTAACGGGCGGGCTTCTGGACCTTGGCCAGGATTGGCTCGATCCGCGGCCACAGCGAGGTCATTTGGTGGAAAGTGTAGCTGCGGGGTCCGTCCGGCCCGTGCCCTCGCCCGGATGCGTGGCCGGCCCGAGCGCCGCAGCCCGGTTGTCCTCGCGATCTTCGGGGTACGACCCGCAACGATTCGTACGGACCGACCCAAGGAGACACCCATGGACGCACTGGCCCTTCTCACCGCAGACCACAACCGCGTTCGCGGACTGTTCGCCAGGTTCCAGGAAGCCGAAAAGGCCGACGACACGGCCCTGCTGGCCCAGCTGGGCCAGACCATCATCACCGAGCTCGAGGTGCACGCCACCATCGAGGAGGAGATCTTCTATCCCGAGGTCTCGGCCGCCAACGACGAGATCCGCGAGACGGTGACCGAGGGGATCGAGGAGCACGGCGTCGTGAAGACGCTGGCCGAGGAGATCGCCTCGCTCCAGCCCGGCGACGAGGTGTGGGTCGCCAAGTGCAAGGTGATGATCGAGAACGTCGAGCACCACGCCGAGGAGGAGGAGAGCGAGCTGTTCCCGGCCGTGCGCAAGGCGCTGTCGACCGACGCGCTGGTCGACCTGGCCGAGCGCATGGAGGCCAGGAAGGCGGCCCTGGGCGCCCCGACCGCCGAGGACAAGCAGCACCTGTCGTCGGAGGACCTCCACCGCCTGGCGAGCGAGCAGCAGATCCCCGGCCGGTCGAGCATGAACCGCGACGAGCTGGTGGCGACCGTCGCCCCCGAGTGACGGGCCTGCGGAACGGCCCTGCGGAATGACGCGACGCCGCCCCCCGACAGAGGTCGGGGGGCGGCAATCGGAGTGCGAGACATCAGGTGACCTTGACGGTTTCCTTCATGTCGGGGTGGATCTGGCAGGAGATCTGGTACGTCCCCGCCTTGGTGAACGTCAGCTTGTACTGGTAACCCGGTGGCCCGAAGGAGAGGATGGCCCCCGAGCTGTGGTACCCGGTCCCGTCGTAACTGCCACCGTCGACGAGCACCGGCTTGGCGTTGGGATCAGGCGGGCCGGACTGCTCGGGCGGCGGTGGTGCGCCGGGGCCGCCTTCGGGGGCGAACACCTTTTCGTTGGCGTGCCACGTGCCGTCCGGTGCCTTCGTCATCAAACCGACGGCGTCCTGGGGCGCGTTGACGGCGATCGTGTGTGCACCGAACACCGTCCAGGTGACCGCTGATCCGGCCTTGACCGGGACCTCCTCGGGGCCGAACGCGTTCAGGCTCGCTTCCAGCTCCTCCTCGCCTTCGGCCGGCTGCGCTCCGGCGACGGGCTGGTCGGCGGGGCTCTTGGCCAGGTCGGTCGCCGCAGGGCGCAGCTTCGACAGGAACCTCGCCTCCAGCTCCTCGGTGCCGGCCTTTTCGACCTTGCCCGGTCCCAGCGTCTTCTCGGCCTCGGCCACCACGGTCACCGTGCCGGTCATCCCCTGGCGGTGCAGCAGGCAGAAGTAGTTGTAGGTGCCGGGGGCGATGTCGTCCGCCAGCGTCATCTCGAAGCTGGCGTCGTCGGCCAGGTACCCGCTGTTGTAGACGACCTGCGTGCCGTCGAACGCCGGTTGCTCCCCCTTGGGGCAGGCGCTGTCCGTCGACGGCTCGCCGGTGTCGAGGAAACAGGGATTGGCCGAGAACTGGTTGGCGTCGCCGGGCCCGTCGGGAAGCAGGGACGGGAGCTTCTCGTCGATGGCCATCGCCTTCTGCACCAGCGCGGCCTGGTCGGGCGGGAGCTTCGACGGGTCGGGCGGCTCCTCGGAGTTCTTGATCTCGTCGGGCAGGGCGTTGAAGGCGTTCAGGCCCTCGTCGACGATGGTGCCGAAGGTGACCGTGTGCGGCTCGCCGCTGTCGTTGGAGTGGAAGGAGACCGTGTCGCCGGCGTGGACGGTGACGGCCTGGGGAAAGTACGCGAGCGCCGACATGGGCAGCTCGTCGCTGCTGGAGTCGACCTCGACGGTGATCGACTTCGCCCCGCCTGCCGCCGCTGTCGTGTCCGACGACTTCGAATCGGATCCGTCGTCGTCGTCGCCACAGGCCGCCCCAAACAGGGCGATAACCGCAAGTACCGCCAGAACTCGTCGCATCGTGCTCCTGTCAAACGTGTCGTGGACCTGACGCCCCGAAAGTTAGTCCGACCGCACGACCGGCCGTGGCAACTCGTCGCGCGCTGCTCGTCAGTCAGGAGAACCGACGCATGTGGACGTTGAGCACGAGTCCGACGGCGGCGAAGCTGGCGATGGTGGCCGACCCGCCGTAGCTCATGAACGGGAGGGGGATCCCGGTGATCGGCATGATCCCCATCGTCATCCCCACGTTCTCGAACACCTGGAAGACGAGCATCGCGAGGACACCGATGCAGATGACCGTCCCGCAGAGGTCCTTGGCCAGGGCGGCGGCGCGCCACGTGCGCCACACCAGCACGGCGAAGAGGCCGAGCACCAGACCCGAACCGACGAGACCCAGCTCCTCCCCCACCACGGTAAAGATGAAGTCGGTGTGCTGTTCGGGCACGTAGGAGAGCTTGGTCTGGGTCCCCTGGAACAGTCCCTTGCCGGTGAGGCTGCCGTTGGCGATGGCGATCTTGGACTGGTTGAGGTTGTAGGAGGACTCCTGCGTGTTGTGCGTGGGGTTCAGGAAGGCTCCCAGCCGGTCCTTCTGGTAGTCCTTCAGGAGGCCGAGCTGGAACACGGCGACCACGGCGACCACACCGGCCAGGCCCAGCAGAGCCATGTGCCGAGGGCGGGCGCCGGCCACCAGCAGGGTGGCCAGCAGGATGGCGGCGAAGACGAGCATGGTGCCGAGATCCGGCTGCAGCTCGATGAGCAGCATCGGGACCGCGGCCAGAGCCAGGGCCGCCAGCATCCGGCGCCCGTCGAGGTCGCCCCGGTGATGGGCGGCATAGGCGGCGATGCAGATGATGAGACCGACCTTGGCCGGTTCGGACGGCTGCAGCTGGAACCCGCCCAGCTGGAACCACGCCTGGGCCCCCCGACGGTTCGACCCGAGGGGCGACAGGACCAGCACCAGGCCCACCACGCTGGCGCCGTAGATCATCGGGGCGAAGTCCCGGGCGATGCGATAGTCGATCGTGGCCACGGCGGCCATCACGCCGGCCCCGATCAGGCAGTACACGGCCTGGCGGCGGAGGAAATAGGACTCGTCGGCGCCGAGGTTCCGGCTGGCGCTGTAGACCATCACCACACCGATGCCGGCGATGGCGCCGACGGCGGCGAGCAGGGTCACGTCGACGTGGCGCCACGGCGCCGCTCCGTCCCGGCGGGCGTAGGACGCCCCGGCCGACATCGAGGCCGACGCCATCAGTCGATCCCGCCCGAGAGCTGGACCGGCGCCGGCGGATTGCCGGCCAGGCCGTCGAGGATGCGCCTCGCCACGGGCGCCGCGACGGCGCCGCCGAACCCCGACTCCTCCATCACGACCGCCACGACGTACTGCGGTGCGTCGGCCGGCGCCAAGGCCACGAAGACGGCGGTGTCCTCCTTGCCGACCACCTGGGCCGTGCCCGTCTTGCCGGCCACGGGGAAGGCATCCTGGGGGAACCCGGCGAAGGCACCGGCGCCAGTGCCCTCTGGCCGTGCGATGGCCCCCCGGAGGCCTTGCAGGATCGCCGACCGCTGGGCCGGATCGAGCGCCACCTTCGAGGTCGCCTCCGGCACCAGTTCGCGGATCGGCTCGCCATTGGGCTGGAGCACCCGCGCCGCAACCCGCGGCTTGAGCACCGTGCCGCCGTTGGCGAAGGCGGCGTAGGCGTTGGCCAGTTGGAGCGGCGTGACCGCCGTGTCGCCCTGACCGATGGCCAGGTTGACGTTGTCGCCGGCGTACCAGCGCCCGTTCGGGAAGGCCTTGGGATAGTCCTCGTGCGCCTTCTTGCGCGACACGGGATCGGGGATGCGACCCCGCATCTCCCCGGCCAGGTCGATTCCCGACCGGGCTCCGAGACCGAGGTCGCGCGCCGCGCCCTGGATGGCGTCGGCGTTCGGACCGCCGTTGAACCACAGGTTGGCTCCCACGTTGTAGAAGAACGCGTCGCTCGACACCGTGAGCGCCTGGGACAGGTTGACCCGGCCGTACGCCCGGCCGCCGGCGTTCCGGAACACGCACTTGTCGCCGCGGCAGCTGCGCAGACGGTACGACCCCTCGTCCACGAACGTGGTGTTCGGTGCGATCAGTCCCGTTCGCAGCGCGGCGAGGGCGGTGAAGAGCTTGAACGTGGACCCCGGGGCGTACTGGCCCTGGATCGCCCGGTTGGTGAGCGGGTAGTGGTTGGCCGGATCCTGGAGGGCGGCGAAGATCTCCGGGCGGATCCCGTTCACGAAGTCGGCCGGGTTGAACGCCGGGTTCGAGGCCAGGGCGAGGAGCGACCCGTCGCGGGGGTCGAGGACCACGACGGACCCGGCCGGAGCCGCGAACCCTTTGCCCGTGCTGCGGTCGTGCTGCGAGCGGGCGGCCTCGAGCCCCTTGGCCAGCGACTCCTCGGCCAGCGCCTGCACGTCGAGGTCGATGGTGAGCTGCACGTCGTCGCCCTGGTGCGGCGGACTCGATGACAGTGCGGGAAGCAGGACCTTTCCGGTGGCGTCGACCTCGAGGCGCGTCTTGCCGGGCGTGCCCCGCAGATCCTCCTCGAACGACTGCTCCACGCCGAACTTGCCGATGTCGTCGCCCAGCCGGTACCCGGCGCCCTGCCGTTTGGCCAGCTCCTTGTCGTTGATCTCGCCCACGTAGCCGAGGACGTGGGCGGCCAGCACCCCGTGCGGGTAGGTGCGCTCGGCGACGGCCCTGGCGGCCACGCCGGGGAAGTCGGTCCCGTGCTCGCGCAGGTACACGACCGTCTCCTCGGGGACGTTCTCGGCGACCGGCACGGGCTTGTAGGGGCTGTAGCGCTGATCCGCGATCCGCTTCTCGAGCTCCTGCTGCGGGAGCCCGAGGAGGGCGGCGAGTCGGGCGACGACCTCGGGCTTGTCCTGGACGTCGAGGCGGGTGACCGTGACGGCCTGGTAGCCGCGGTTCTCGACCAGGGGCCGGCCCTGGCGGTCGAGGATGCGGCCGCGGGGCGCCGGTTCGTACACGGTGCGAACGCGGTTCTGGGTGGCAAGGGCCTGGAAGGTGCCCGTGTCCATCACCTGGAGGTACCAGAGCCTGGCGAACAGCGCGGCGAAGAGCGACACGACCACGACGCCCACGATGGACAGCCGCAGGCGGGCGTTGTCGGTGCTCACGACGCCGTCACCCGGCGTAGGACCGGTCGGCCCTTGTGTCGAGCGCCCACGCCATGGCCCGCACGATCGGCACGGCGAGCGCGGCGTTCATGGCGCCGACGCCGGCGGCGACGATCACCAGCCGCGGCGACACGAAGTGAGACTGGCCGATGATCGCGCCGAGGACGCCGTACAGGAGGATGCCGCTGAAGCTGGCCAGGAGGGCGGTGACCGGCGCGATCCACCACGCGGTGTGGACGATCCCGGTCTGGAGCGACCCGACGACGAAGCCGACGAGGGCGAAGGTGAGGGCCGACAGGCCGAGGGGCGTCTGCACGAACAGATCGGCCAGGAGGCCGGCGGCGAATCCGATCAGCGCACCCCGCTCGGCTCCCGCCAGCAGGCCACCGGCCACGGCCACGAGCAACATCACCTGCGGGTGGGCGTCATCGACGCGCAGCGTCACGAACAGCGACTGGTGGAGGGTGAGCGCCAGCAAGAGCACGATGGCGAGGCGAAGCCGCGACGTCATTTGGCCGGGCTCCATTGCAGCACCTTCACGAAGGTGACGCGGGGCAGGTCGACGATCGGCTCGATGGTCACATCCTGCTGCAGCGCACCGGTCGCCGTGTTGGCGGCCACCACCTTTCCCACGGGGATTCCCGGCGGGTAGACGCTGTTCTGCAGACCGCTGGTGACGACCGTCTCGCCCTTGTCGACCTTGGTGGCCGGGTCGACCAGGTCGACCCGCAACGTCGACCCGGCGCCGCGGCCGGCGGCCACGCCCACGTCTCCCGATGCGGCGAGACGGACACCCACGCTCGACGACGCGTCGGTGAGGAGCCGCACGGTGGCCCGCGTGCGGGAGACGTCGATGACCTGGCCCACCAGGCCGCCGCCCGACACCACGGGCATGCCCCGCACCACACCGGCGTCACGGCCCCGGTCGATGCTCAGGGTCAGGTCGAACCCCGACGCCGGCGTGAGCACCACCCGGGCCTCCACCGTGGGGATGTCACCCACGAAGTCGAGGCCGGCCAGGTCGAGCAGCGCCTCACGCTCCCTCGCCGCGTCGGCTGCCTGGAGCACCGCCGACTCGCGTTCGGCGAGCTGTTCGCGCAGGCGATCGTTCTCGGCCGTCAAGTCCCCGTAGTGGAGCGCCCCGTCGAAGAAGTTCGTCACTGGTGAGAACACGGCGTCCGCCGCGTCCTTCACCGGCGCGAAGAGGTCCTGGGCACCGTCGCGGGCGCCGTCCACCAGCCCGAGGCCGTTGCTCCGCTCGTCCAACGTGAGCAGGGTGATCGCGGTCAGGACGAGTAGGAGCAGGGTGAAGCGGGGGCGGGAGGTGCGCCGGTAGACAGCCACGAAGGGCGGGTCTCGTGCTTACTGATGCCCGCTCGAGGAGATGAGCACCTGCTTCAGTGCGTCGAACTCCTCCAGGCACTGGCCGGCCCCGATGGCCACCGAGTGCAGCGGGTTGCGGGCGATGACGATCGGCATCCCCGTCTCCGCCGACAACCGGGCGTCGAGCCCGTGGAGCAGCGCGCCGCCTCCGGTGAGGACGATGCCCTGTTCCATGATGTCGGCGGCGAGCTCGGGCGGCGTCTTGTCGAGAGTGACCTTCACCGAGTCGACGATGGCCGACAGCGGCTCCTCGATGGCGTCGCGGATCTCCTGGGTACTGGTCACGATCGTCTTGGGCAAGCCGGTGATCAGGTCGCGGCCGCGGATCTCGGCGTGCATCTCCTCTTCGAGGGTGCATGCCGAGCCGAGGGCGATCTTGATCTCTTCGGCCGTGCGCTCGCCGAGGGCGAGGCTGTACTCCTTCTTGATGAACTGGATGATCGAGTGGTCCAGCTTGTCGCCACCGATGCGGATGGACTGGCTGGTGACGATGCCGCCGAGAGAGATGACGGCGACCTCGGTGGTGCCACCGCCGATGTCGACCACCATGTTCCCGGTGGGCTCGTGCACGGGAAGGCCGGCGCCGATGGCGGCCGCCATGGGCTCCTCGATGATGTAAGCGGGCTTGCGGGCGCCGGCGTACTCGGCTGCCTCCTGTACGGCCCGCTGCTCCACGCCGGTGATGCCCGACGGGACGCAGATCACCATGCGCGGCTTGGCGAAGCGGCGCTGGTGGATCTTCTGGATGAAGTAGCGGAGCATCTTCTCGCAGATCTCGAAATCGGCGATGACGCCGTCCTTCAGAGGCCGGATGGCGCGGATGTGGCTGGGCGTGCGACCGATCATCCGCTTGGCCTCGACGCCGACCGACAGCGGCCGGCCGTCCTTCACGTTGACGGCCACCACCGAGGGCTCGTTGAGCACGATGCCGCGGCCTCGCACATAGACGAGGGTGTTCGCTGTCCCCAGGTCCACGGCCATGTCGCGGCCGAGGAAGGAGGAGAAAAAGTTTTCCGACACGACGGCCACCCCTCTCCGCAGCGGCTCAGGCTAGGTGCAAGCCCGGCGAAGCGCCAGCGGGCGCGTACTACAGGTCCGGGAAGAAGAGGTGGATCTCCCGCTCCGCTGACTCGGGCCCGTCGGACCCGTGGACCAGGTTCTCCCCGACGAGGGTGCCGAAGTCGCCCCGGATCGTCCCGGGAGCGGCCTCTTTGGGGTCGGTGACGCCCATGAGCGTGCGCACCACCTTCCAGGTGTCCTGCGGACCCTCGACGACCACCAGCAGGGCGGGCGACCGGGTGATGAACTCCACCAGCTCGCCGAAGAAGGGGCGCTCGGCGTGCTCGGCGTAGTGCCGGGCGGCCAGATCGGCGTCGATGAGGCGCAGTTCGGCGGCGACCAGTGTGAGGCCCTTGCGCTCGAGCCGGCCGACGATCTCCCCGGCCAGGCCGCGCTCGACGGCGTCGGGCTTGACGATGACGAAGGTGCGATCCATGAGGCTGGGGACCCTACAGGTCCGCCGGCGCCGACCTCACATCGCCGTCCCGAGATCGCAGCACGGTACGGGCTGCGCCCACGACGTACAACGACCCGGTGATCAGCACCCGGTCGTCCTCCCCGGCCTCGGCCAGGGCGGCCTCGACTGCGCCGGGCACCGACGCCGCCTCGACGGCCGCCACACCCAACGACCGCGCCGCGGCGGCGATCGCGGCGGCCGGCTGCGACCGGGGAGACGGCGCAGGGCAGGCGACGATGAGGCGGGCGGTCTCGAGGCCCAGCGCCACGAGCATCTCGGCCGCGTCCCTGCCCTGGAGCATGCCCACGACGGCGATGAGGCCGCCGTCGCCGGCGAACTCCTCGGCCACCGTGGCGGCCGCCGCCTTGGCGCCGGCCACGTTGTGGGCGCCGTCGAGGAGAACCAGGGGATGGCGCCCCATCACCTCCATGCGCCCCGGCAGCCGCAGCCCACCGAAGGCCTCCGACACCACGTCGTCGGGAAGGGGTCCGCCGAAGAACGCCTCGGCGGCGGCCACGGCGAGGGCGGCATTGGTGGCCTGGTGGGCGCCGTGGACGGGCAGGTAGACGTCGTCGTACTCCCCCGTCGACGTGCGCAGGCTGACCAGCCGCCCGCCCACGGCGGCCCGATCGGCGCGCACGCCGAAGTGGCGGTCGATCTCCACCGTCCGCCCGGCGCCGGCCCGGCGGAACACCGCAGCGAGGGCGTCGCTCGTCTCCCCGAGGACGAGCACGCTGCCCGGCTTCACGATGCCGGCCTTCTCGGCTGCGATGCCCGCCAGTTCGGGCCCGAGCACGTCGGTGTGGTCGAGGCTCACGTTCGTGACGACCGCAACCTGGCCGTCCGCCACGTTGGTGGCGTCGTAGAGGCCGCCGAGCCCGACCTCGACGACGGCTGCGTCGACGGCCACGTCGGCGAACCAGCGGAACGCGGCTGCGGTGAGGATCTCGAAGCGGGTCAGCTGGCTGTCGAGCAAGCCCTCCAGAGCGGCGACGGCCTCCAGCACGGCAGCCAGGTCGTCGTCGGCGATCGGCTCCATCGACGGAGCCGGCACCGGCCCCGCCCGACCGGAACCCGCCGCCGGAGCGTCGATGTGTCCCTGGGTGAGCGCGATGCGCTCGTTCACCCCTTCGAGGTCGGGACTGGTGTAGGTGCCCACGGTCAGGCCTCGCCCGGCCAGCAGCGCGGTGATCATACGGGCGGTGGAACCCTTGCCGTTCGTGCCGGTGAGGTGGACCACGGGGAAGGCGGCCTGCGGGTCGCCCATGAGGGCGCACAGGCGCCGCATCCGGTCAAGGCTCGGCTCCGGGCGGCCGGCCACGACGGCCTCGAGGTTGACGTGGGCCTCCAACCAGGCCAGCGCCTCGGCGTAGCTCCACCCCGTGCCGGTGCTCACCGGCCCACGAACGGGCCGGTGAGTTCCTGCACCGTCGCCGTGCCGAGCGCGCCGGCGCCCTCGGAGGCGGCGGCGAGGACGTCGAGGGCGGCCGCGGGTGCAGCGGCGGCGAAGGCGGCGTCCATGGCTGCCTCGACCACCACGTCGGTCCGCGCCGGACCGGCCTGGTCGAGGCGAGCGACGAGTTCGCGGGCGGCGCGCACGTCGAGGGCTCCGCCCAGGAGGGCGAGGCGCACGGTCGGGGTGCCCTCCCGGGCCACCAACGCCTGGACATCCACGGGAGCCGAGGGGTCGACCTCGTCCACCGAGTGGGTCCACGGCAGGACGGCGACCTCGTCGAACGGGACGGCACCGTCGAGGCGGAGGCCGAGGCCGACCATGGCGAGCACGTCGTCACCGCCCGCGCCGCCGCGCATGAGGAACAGGACCGGCCCGGCCGTGCTCTCGGCGTCGCCGCGCCCCGCCTCGGGCCACCCGGTGACGGACAGAGGCACCAGGCAGCGGACGAACCGGGCGTCGAGCACGTCGGTCTCCGGGACGAGGTCTCCCATGCAGCTGCCGCACGACGGGGTGGGATCGACCGAGACGTCGACGTGGCCGCAGTCCAGGCAGCGCCCGACGGGCACGGGGACACCGGCCCAGAGCTGGCGGCTCAGGCACCATTCGTCCGCCGTCCCCGCGCCAGCCAGGAGGTCCTCACGGGCTGCGGCCGGCCACACCGCCAGCCGGCCGTCGCGGATGGCGTCGGCCGCCGCCGTCTCCAGGTCGATCGCCGAGAGGAGCCAGTGCGTCCCGAGCAGCGGGACCAGGACGCTGCGGCAGGCCGCGCAGCGCTCCACCTCCTCCACCCCTGGGGCGGCGGTCACCACCACCCGTTCCGCCTCGAGAAGCTGGCGGGCGGAGGAGCGGGCCGCGTACCGGGCAAGACCCTCCAGCGGTCCGGCGCTGCGCACGAATCCGTCCGGGTCGAGAACGGGGACGGAGGGAAGCCCCTGCCGCCTGGCCAGTTCGAACGCCGGCTGATCGTGGGCCGGCATCACGAACGTCGGGCGGGCGACGCCGGAGTCCTCCACCACGGGGACCATCGACGGAGCCAGCGGCACGTCGGCGAACCGGCCGGCTGCCGGGTGCCCCTCCGGCACGGCCACCGCCACCGTCCCCGGCAGGAGCTCGGCGGCGAGGCAGGGCGCGTCCAGATGGGCCTCGCCGGCGCCGTCGTCGGCGAGCTCCACGCGCACGGTCAGGACGTCTGCGTCGAGCTGCGCCGGGACTGTGCCAGGCGGGCCGACGGTGGAACGACACACCGGGCACGCGCCCACCACCCGATCGCCTCGGCGCACCACACCGGCGTCGAAGAGGCGGACGAAGGCGGTGCGGGCCGCCTCGGCCGCCGCCTCTCCGGCGCGGACGGCATTCCCTGCGTCGAGCCCGAGGGCCAGCGCCGACGCTGCGGCGGCCAGGTCGGCCTGCGCCCTGTCCCTGCACGCGTCGAGGCGGGCCGCGAACGCCTCTCGCCCGATCACCGCCTTGTCCAGACCCTCGTGGACGAGCTCGTCCTCGGCCGCTCGCTGGGCCGCCGGCCCCCCGAAGAGGGCAGACGCCCGCCAGCGCAGCGCCCCGCCCGTGGTCCGGGCCCGCCGCAGGAGGACGTCGGCGGCCACGAGCGGAGCCAGATGCGCGGTGGAGATCCCGCCGGGGAGGGGAACCGGGCTGGTGAGGACCAGCGAGCGGGCCGGTGGGCCCTCCACGACGGTGGTTACGCGACCTCGATCAGCACGTGCGGTCCGCCGCTCGACGGCGCGGCCGCAGCCGGGGGGCTGGCCGGGACGGCGGCTCGCGCCGCCTTCTCACGGGCCAGATCGGCGACATCGTGCGCGCGCCGGGCCGCCTGCTCGACGTGCGGGCGGGCGACCACGGCCGCCTTGGCCGCCTGCTGGCGACCGACGGCGGCGGCGTGCTCCAGCTGCGGGAGGGCGGCGCGGGCCGCCTTCCTCGCTTGGCGCCGAGTGGTCTTGGCCGCACGCTCGACGCGGGGGCGCGCCTTCTCCGCCGCCTTGGCCGCCTTGGCGGCCTGCCTGCGGCCGAGGGCGGCGGCGTGCTCCACGTGGGGTCGGGCGGCGCGGGCCGCCTTCTTGGCCTGGCGCCGGGTGGTCTTGGCCGCTCGCTCGACACGGGGCTTGGCCGCCTCGGCCGCGCCCTCGGCCTTGTCGCGGGCGGCCCTGGCCGCCGTCTCGACATGGGGCCGCGCCATCTCGGCCGCGTGCATTGCCACTTCGAGGGCGTGCTCGAACGCCGGGCGTGCCGAGCGGGCGACGTCGTACTTCGCGGCATGGCGGGCAGCGGCGGCCGTCGCTGCCGCGGCCGCCTTCCGGGCCTTCTTGCGGGCTCTCCGCTTGCCGCGCACGGTGAACAGGAGGCCCACGGCGGCGCCGGCGGCGGCCGCCTCGGCGCCCACCTTGGCGGCCTGGTTCACCATCTGATCGATGGTCTCGTCGCGGGTGTAGGCCTGGTAGGCCGTGTACCCGGCGCCACCCAGCCCGCCGAGCAGGGCGAACTTCAGCATCTTTCCCATGCCGAGACCCTATCGCCGCCTCGAGCGCCCGCGCCCGGGTGTGCCCGGATGTCCGCAGCCCATCGACCGGCGGCGGGCACGCAGGCGGGCGCCAGCCGGCGGCCGCGCCCCGCCACACCGGGTGGATCAGGAGGCGGCGCGCCTCGGGCGGGTCTCCTTTTCGGGCGCCGTCCGCGGCACGAGGGTGGGGTGGACCCGGTCGAGCACGACCGCCCGGTCGACCACGCACTTGCCGATCTCGGGCCGGCTGGGCAGCTCGTACATGACCTGGAGGAGGACCTCCTCGAGGATGGCCCGCAGGCCACGGGCCCCGGTGCCACGCAGCAGGGCCTGCTCAGCCACCGCCTCGAGGGCGTCGGCGGTCAGCTCCAGCTCCACGTTGTCCAGCTCGAGGATCTTGCGGTACTGCTTGATCAGGGCGTTCTTGGGCTCCATCAGGATGCGTACCAGCGCCTCCTTGTCGAGCCCCGACACGGCGCCGATCACCGGCAGCCGCCCCACGAACTCGGGGATGAGGCCGAACTTGAGCAGGTCCTCGGGCAGCACGTGGGCCAGCGTCTCGCCCTCGTCCCGCTCGGCCTGGCGCTTGATCTCGGCCCGGAAGCCCATCCCCTTGCGACCGATGCGGTTCTCGATGATCTTGTCGAGGCCCGCAAAGGCCCCACCGCAGATGAACAGGATGTTGGTGGTGTCGATCTGGATGAACTCCTGGTGGGGGTGCTTGCGCCCCCCCTGGGGCGGCACCGAGGCGGTGGTGCCCTCCAGGATCTTCAACAGCGCCTGCTGGACCCCCTCGCCCGAGACGTCACGGGTGATCGAGGGGTTCTCCGACTTGCGGGCGATCTTGTCGATCTCATCGATGTAGATGATTCCCGTCTCGGCCTTCTTGACGTCGTAGTCGGCGGCCTGGATGAGCTTGAGGAGGATGTTCTCGACGTCCTCCCCCACGTAGCCGGCCTCGGTCAGCGCCGTGGCGTCGGCGATGGCGAACGGCACGTTCAGCATCCGCGCCAGCGTCTGTGCCAGCAGCGTCTTGCCGCAGCCTGTGGGGCCCAGGAGGAGGATGTTGGACTTGGCCAGCTCGACCTCGGCGTCGTGGTAGGCGTCGGCCTGGACCCGCTTGTAGTGGTTGTAGACGGCCACGGACAGGATCTTCTTGGCCCGGTCCTGGCCGATCACGTAGTCGTCGAGGAAGGTGAAGATCTCGCGGGGCTTGGGAAGCTCGTCGAAGCGCAGCTCCGACGACTCGGCCAGCTCCTCCTCGATGATGTCGTTGCAGAGGTCGATGCACTCGTCGCAGATGTAGACGCCGGGCCCGGCGATGAGCTTCTTGACCTGCTTCTGCGACTTGCCGCAGAAGCTGCACTTGACCAGATCACCGCCGTCTCCGAACTTGGCCACCGCTGCTCTCCCCCCAGATCCTCAGCTGACCCCGGCAGCCTGCGGCAGGTCCGCCAGCTCCCGGGTCGTGATCACTTCGTCAATGATGCCGTACTCGCGAGCTTCCTCGGCGCTCATGATGAAGTCGCGGTCGGTGTCGGACTTCACCCGCTCCACGCTCTGCCCCGTGTCGTGGGCGATCATCTCGTTGAGCAGGTCCCGCATGCGCAGGATCTCTTTGGCCTGGATCTCGATGTCGGCCGCCTGGCCGGCCGCCCCCCCGTAGGGCTGGTGGAGCAGGATCCGGGCATGGGGCAGGGCGTAGCGCTTGCCCGTGGTTCCGGCGGCGAGCAGCACGGCGGCGGCCGAGGCCGCCTGCCCGTAGCAGAAGGTGGAGATCGTCGGCTTGATGTACTTCATGGTGTCGTAGATCGCGAACAGCGCTGTGATGTCCCCGCCCGGGGAGTTGATGTAGAGGCTGATCTCCTTGTCGACGTTCTCGGCCTCCAGGAACAGCATCTGGGCGCAGATGAGGTTGGCGATGGTGTCGTCGATGGGTGTCCCCAGGAAGATGATGTTCTCCTTGAGCAGCCGCGAGTACAGGTCGTAGGCCCGCTCGCCCCGATTGCTCGACTCCACGACCGTGGGAACGAGGTAGTTGTACACGGGCTGGATCACTCTTGGATCTCCGCTTCCTCTGCTCCCGAGGGTGCAGCGTTCGGGTTGGGCGACAGGAGCGCCCGGTCGACCGTGTTGCCCTCCTCGTCGACGATCTCCACGTGCTCGACGAGCCATTCGAGGGCTTTCGACTTGCGTACATCCGAGCGTACCGTAGCGATGGCGTCCTGCTGTTCCAGCTGGCGACGGACCTCGGACGGCTTGCGCTGCATCCGTTCGGCCAACCGGCCGATCTCCTCGTCGAGCTCCTCGTCGGTCGCCTCGATGCGCTCGGCATCGGCGACGGCCCGCAAGGCCAGGTCGGCCTTGACGCCGGCGATGGCCTCCTCCCGGAGGGAGGCGATGAACTCCTCCTCGGTGGACCCCGAGGCCTCGAGGTACTGGGCGACGGTGGCCCCTCGGGAGTCGAGACGCCTGGCCAGCTCTTCGACCCGCCGCTCCATCTCCGGGCGCACCATGGGCTCGGGCACGTCGTCGGCCACCAGCTCGGCCAGGGCCTTGATCGACTCCTCCCGCACGGCGAGGGTCGCCTGGAGCCGGCGCCCGGCGCTGACCCGCTGCATGAGGTCGGCGCGCAGCTCCTCGACCGTGTCGAACTCCGAGGCCTCGCTCGCCCACCCGTCGGTGACCTCGGGGAGGACCTGCTCCTTCACGTCCTTCACCAAGACCTGGAACGAGACGGGTCCGGACTCGTCGATGGTGGCGTCGAAGGTGACGATGTCACCGACCTTGGCGCCCACCAGCGCCGTGTCGAGCTCCGGGACGACGATGCCACTGCCGACCTGGTACAGGTAGTCGTCCGCCGTCAGCCCGGCGACCGTCTCCCCCTCCCGCTCGCCCTTGATGTCGATGAAGACGTGGTCGCCGTCGGTGGCCGGCCGGTCGACGACACGCAGCTCGGCGGACTGCTGGCGCAAGCGGTCGATGTGGCGTTCGATCTCGGCCTCGTCGGCCACGGGCGACGGGATGGTGACCCGAAGGCCGCCGTAGCCGGCGACGGACACCTGTGGCCGCACCTCGACCACGGCGTCGAAGGCGACCGGCCCCTCGGACTCGCCGGCCGTGATGTCGATCTCGGGGGCGGCAATGGGATCGACGTCGGCCTCACGAAGGGCCTTGGCGTAGAAATCGGGAAGCGACTCGCGCAGCGCTTCTTGGCGGGCGACCCCGGCTCCGATGCGCGCTTCGAGGAGACGGCGGGGGGCCTTGCCGGGGCGGAACCCAGGGACCCGGACCTCGCGTGCGATCTTCTTGAAGGCGGCATCGACCGCCTTCTCGAACTCCTGCTCGTCGACCTCGACCGAGAGCTTGACCTTGTTGCCCTCGAGGGGCTCGACGACGGCTTTCATGTGGTCGCGGAGTCTACGCCGGGTCAGTGCGGATGCCGGGACCCTCTCGGGGCTCACGCCGTGGCCCACGGGAGAAGCGCTCGGGCGCCCACGGGGCAGGACCCGCGGCTGGGTCGGCGTCGAACCCACCGCATCCGGCGCGTGGCGGAAGAAAGGCGTCGGCTTCGAGCGAGTTCCTCCGTGCGGGAGTAGGCCATCTGACCAATTGCGCTCCAAGGGGCATTCCGCGAGAATGCTTGGAGAGCTAACGGGCGCTGCAAAAGGCGGAGAACGTCGTATTTCTCCGGCGTCGAGCAGATCAGGTACCCGGAGTTCACGGCAGGGGAATGCGGGCGGACAGGACAAAGCGCCCGCCAGACTGGGGGGTTCGAAATGAAGGCAGATGTTCGCGCGCACGTTGCCGACGTTGACGTGCGTCGCGCTTTGGCGCGGATCACGGCGCTTCTCCAGTCCGCCTATGCCCACACGGGGGTCCCGACCGAGACCCGTCACTGCCTCGACCAGCTCTCTGCCGAGGTCGAAGGGCTCACCGAGGTCTACGGGCGCCTGACGCAGCCCGGGGCCGGTGCGGGAGGTACTGCCGTCGGCCCGGCCGTGCGCGACGCGCTCTTCCTGGGAAGCATCGGCGCCCCCTCCCGTCCATCAACGGATCCCGAAGCCCAGCTCCGAAAGCTCACTCCCCAGGAGCGGAGGATCCTCGACTTCATCGCCGAAGGCTGCACGAACCGCCAGATCGCGACTGAGCTGTTCCTGGCCGAGAAGACCATCAAGAACTACGTCTCGAACATGCTCCGCAAGCTGGGCATGGAGCGCCGCACCCAGGCCGCCGTCTTCGCCACCCGCCTCGACCAGACCTCGACGTCGGACGCGAAGGCCAGAAGCGCTTTCGCCGAAGCTGCGTGTACGTGACTTCCGTCCCGGCTCGCCCGATCCGCCGGCGCCCGTCGTCGGCCGTCGTCGGGACCGCGACGTGAGCCGGAGCAGTCCGACGGCGTCTCACCCGTCGCCTCGTCGGGGTCGGGCGGCCGTTCTCGCCCTGGTCATCGCGCTCGTCGCGACACTCCCCTTCGTGACGCCGGTCCGCGCCGCCAGCCCGTGCGACCCCCCGGTCACCAGCATCATCGCCTGCGAGAACTCCAAGCCGGGGAACCCGGAGAGTGAGTGGGACGTCACCGGAGCGGGGGACACGTCGATCCAGGGCTTCACCACCGACGTGAGCGTCAACGTCGGGGGGACCGTCGGGTTCAAGGTCAACACCAACGCCCGCTCGTACGTCCTGAACATCTACCGGGTCGGCTACTACGGCGGAGCGGGCGCCCGGAAGATCGCGACGGTCTCCCCGTCGGTCGGACTTCCCCAGAGCCAGCCCGCCTGCATCAACCAGTCGTCCACCACCGGCCTGGTCGACTGCGGGAACTGGGCGCTGTCCGCGTCCTGGTCGGTGCCGTCCACCGCCGTTTCCGGTGTCTACATCGCCCGGCTCGTCCGCTCCGACACGGGCGGAGCAAGCCACATCCTGTTCGTGGTCCGAGACGACTCGAGCCACTCCGATCTGCTGCTGCAGACGTCGGACACCACGTGGACCGCATACAACTCTTACGGCGGGAACAGCTTGTATGTCGGCCAGCCCGCAGGCCGGGCGTACAAGGTCAGCTACAACCGGCCCCTCATCCTGCGCGGCGACCAGTACATGCGGGCGAACTTCTTCGCCAATGAGTACCCGATGGTCCGATGGCTGGAGTCCAACGGCTACGACGTGTCGTACACGTCCGGAGTGGACACCGAGCGGGCGGGAGCACGCATCCAGCAGCACGGGACGTTCATCTCCTCCGGCCACGACGAGTACTGGTCCGGAGGCCAGCGGGCGAACGTGGAGGCGGCCCGCGACGCGGGCGTGAACCTTGCCTTCTTCAGCGGGAACGAGGTGTTCTGGAAGACGCGTTGGGAGAACAGCGTCGATGCCTCCTCCACCGCCTACCGCACCCTCGTGACGTACAAGGAGACGAAGGCGGGGGCCAAGATCGACCCAAACCCGGCGTGGACGGGGACGTGGCGGGACCCGAGGTTCAGCCCGCCGGCGGACGGGGGGCGGCCCGAGAACGGGCTCACGGGCACCATCTTCACCGTCAACTGCTGCTGGGCGGCGTCCATCAAGGTTCCCGAGGACGACGGCAAGCTGCGCTTCTGGCGAGGCACGAGCGTCGCCTCGCAACCCACGGGCGGCGTCGCCACGCTGGCGGCCGGGACGCTCGGGTACGAGTGGGACGAGGACCTCGACAACGGGTCTCGCCCCGCCGGACTGGTCGGGCTGTCGTCCACGACCATCGACGTCTCCCAGAAGCTGCTCGACTTCGGCGACACCTACGGGAACGGGCGGGCCACGCACCGCCTCACGCTCTACGGCGCGCCGAGCGGCGCGCTGGTCTTCGGCGCAGGCACGGTGCGGTGGTCCTGGGGGCTCGACGAGGTGCACGACGACGGCAGCTCGACCGCCGACGTGCGCATGCAGCAGGCAACCGTGAACCTGCTCGCCGACATGGACGCGCAACCGGCGACCATCCAGGCCGGGCTCACGGCAGCATCCAAGACCAGTGACACGACGGCGCCGACGGCCAGCATCACTGCTCCGGCGGCCGGAGCGAGCTACACGAACGGCAGCACGATCACCGTCGTCGGCACCGCCTCCGACGGCGGCGGTGGCCGGGTGGGGGGTGTCGAGGTGTCACTCGACGGCGGGGCGTCGTGGCACCCGGCCACCGGACGCCAGTCGTGGAGCTACAGCGGACGGGCCACGGGGCTCGGCCCAACGACCGTGAAAGCCCGTGCCACCGACGACAGCGGGAACATCTCGCCGACCCCGGCGTCCGTCAACGTCACCGTCAACTGCCCGTGCTCGCTGTTCGCCACGTCCGCCGTCCCAACGGTGACGTCGTCGAGCGAGGCGGCTGCGCTCGAGCTCGGGGTCAAGTTCAGTTCGGACGTGAACGGATCGGTCACGGGCGTGCGCTTCTACAAGGGGACCGGCAACACCGGCACCCACACCGGCACCCTGTGGACGTCGGGAGGAACACGGCTGGCGACGGCCACGTTCACCGCCGAGACCGGCTCCGGCTGGCAGCAGGTCACGTTCCCGTCACCGGTCGCCATCTCGGCCGGTGCCACGTACGTCGCCTCGTATTACACGCCCAGTGGGCGGTATGCGGTGGACGGCAACTACTTCGCCGTCGCTGTCGACAGCCCGCCGTTGCACGCGGTCAAGAGCACCGCGAACTCGGGCAACGGCGTCTACTTCTACGGCGCGGGGTTCCCCTACCAGAGCTACAACGCGTCCAACTACTGGGTCGACGTGGTCTTCACGGCCAGCACCACTCCCGACACCGTCGCCCCGACCGTCACGTCGACGTCGCCTGCCGCCGGAGCGAACGGTGTGGCCACCGGCGCCAAGCCCCAGGCCACGTTCTCCGAGGCCGT
>DATAIT010000007.1 GCA_036262515.1 Acidimicrobiales bacterium
GCCCGAGGGCCACGTCGGCCACGCCCTCCGACCCCGCCCCCGGCCACCCGATGGGCCCGCCCGGCGCCCTGATCTCGGTCGCCCGGCCACCCTGGACGACGAACGCCGGGGGGTGACCGCCGCCCGCCAGCTTCAGGCTCCCGGTGAGGGGCCGGTACCGTCCGACGAGGAGCGTGGCCACCAGGTCGGGGTTCTGGGCGGTGACGATCTCGTCGGCCCGCCGCACCACGTCCTCCAGCGGGCACCCGTCGAGCACCAGCAGGCGGAGGGCGTGGGTGACGGCCAGTGCGTCCTTGGTGGCGGCCACGCCCTTGCCCATCACGTCCACCACCGCGAAGTGCAGGTCGCCGTCGGGCAGGACGATCCAGTCGTGCAGATCCCCACCCGTGGCCACGCCCGGGTCGGCGGGGGAGTAGTAGCTGCCGAGCTCCGTGAACGCGACGTTGGGCCTCTCGGGCATCACGGCCGCCTGGAGCTGGTTGACCATCTGCTGCTCCGACGCGCGCAGCTGCTCGAGCGCATGACGGGTGGCCAGGTTGTCGAGTGCCACGCCGAGATGGGCGGCGAGGACCTGCAGCCCCTCATCCGTCGTGGCGAAGTGGTCGGAGCGGCCGCTGATCGCCACGACGACCCCGTGGTTGGCGCTGTCACCGGAGGGTACGGGCACCGCCAACAGGCTGGTCACGCCGCCGAGGCGGGCGCTCAGGTCACCGTCGCTCCCTGCCCGACCGGCCAGCTCGTCGAGGTCGGCCAGGCGCACTTCGGTCGTGCCGCGGACGGCGGGCTGGAGTGCTCCGTACTGGCGAGGGTCCGCCAATGCTCCGAGACGCGTCGCCGGCTCGCGCTGCGACGGCGCCGGGATCCACCTGGCCAATTCCTCGTCCCCGAGAGGCCAGAAGCCCACGGCATCCGCTCCCGTAAGTGCCAGCGCCGCATCGAGGGCCCACGCGAGCAGGCGGGAGCGGTCGCTGTCGGAGTGCAGCGCCCGCGCCGCGTCGACCAGGAGCGAGGTGGTGGACGGCCTTCCGCCCCGCAGGGGACCGATGGTCGGCAGGGCCACCGCCGCAGGGTAAGACGGGTGGCAGGCGACGGCAAGAACCCGGCGGTGCCGGGAAGGAGCTCGCCGCCACACCTCATTTCGTCGTCCTCGGTGGGCAGGCGAGGCCTATTCGGTGGCTCGGTCGTCCCGATCGATCGCTGGTGACCGCCCGGCCGCGGCCCGTCGATAATTCGGCGCGGGCCCGCCGGCCCGTCGGTCATCATCGAGTCATGGTCGGGACGCCAGCGAACGACGCCGGTCGAGGGGTCCCTCCGTGGACGCCCAGGGTTGCCGTCTTCCTCGTGGCCGAGGCCCTCAGCGCCGTCGGCTCGTGGGCGACCATCGTCGCCGTGTGGGGCTACGCCGCCTACAAGTACGGCGCCACCCCCGCAGAGGTCGCGCTGTTCGGTATCGCCTTCGCCGTCCCCGGCGTGGTGCTCGGACCAGTGGCGGGCGCCCTCGTCGACCGGGTCGGGCCGAGGGCCACGCTCGGAGCGGCCAAGATCCTCGGCGCCGGCGCCGCCCTCGCCCTGCTGGCGGCCGACGACTTCCGGACGCTGGCACTGCTGTGCGCCCTGCACGGGGTGGTGTCGACCTTCTCGCATCCTGCCCTGCAGTCGATGCCGCCCCGCCTGGTGGACGACGCCCGGCTGGCCAGCACCAACGCCCTCGTCTCGCTCACCGACGAGCTGGCGATCGTCTTCGGGCCGGTGGCCGCGGGTATCGCCATCGCCGCATTCGGGTTCCACGGCGCCTTCGTGTTCGACGCCGTCACCTATGCCATCGGCCTGGCCGTGCTGCCCCTCGTCCGGCTTCGGGGCGTCACCGGCGCGCCCGACGACGAGCCGGCCCCGGTGCGCTTCCGCGACGCCCTCGAGGGGTGGAAGCTGGTCGTGCGCACCGGCGTGCTGCGGCGTGTCGTCGCCTGCACCTCGGTCGTGCACCTCCTGTACGGCGCCGCGCTGCTGGCCGAACCGCTCTACGTCCGCGACGTGCTCCAGCGGTCCGAGAACGTGTTCGCCGCGTTGCAGGTCGTGTTCGGCGTCTGCCTGGTCGGCGGCGGTATCGTCGCCGCCCGGCTGGGCGATCGGGTGGCGTCGTTCACGTTCGTCGCCGTGGGCGTGGCGGGCAGCGGTGTCACCGCCGTCCTCTACCTCGGCACGCCGTTCGTGCTCGTCTCCTTCGCCGGCGTGGCGTTGTGGGGGCTGGCGACGGCGGTCATCGGTGGGCCATCGCGCACCCTGCTCCAGCGGGCCAGTCCCCAGCGGGCCCACGGTCGTGTGCTCGCCGCCGACCTGGTGGCGGCGAGCGGTGCGGAGCTCGTCGGGGTCGCCACGTCGGGGTTCCTCGTGAGCGTCTTCGGCGTCCAGTGGACCGTCGCCGGGCTGGGCGCCGTGGTGGCCGGCGCCGCTGTTGCCCTGCTCGTCGCCGACCGGCGCCGCCGCGTCCCGACTCCGCTCGAAGGCCCGATGCTAGAGTCGCGCCCTGATACGGGGGCCGTTAGCTCAGCCTGGTAGAGCACTTGCATGACGCGCAAGGGGTCGCAGGTTCGAGTCCTGCACGGCCCACCCCGAAACCGCAGGTCAAGAGCTATTTCGGTCTTGGCCCTCTGATGCGGGCCTGAGTAGGCCACCAGGGTGAGCCAAGGTAACCACACACTGGCCCCGCGATACGCACGAGGGTCTTGCGACGCGCGACGGCGCCCGGTGCGTCGGCCGACTCCGGCCATACGGGATCCCCGTGGCCTCGTAGAAGGGAGGAGAC
>DATAIT010000008.1 GCA_036262515.1 Acidimicrobiales bacterium
CGGTGGCCGATGCCACGGGCACCCCGCTCGACCTGTTCCAGCGCATCGTGGTGTCGCCGTGCTCGGTCTCGGCCATCGCCTACGGCGACGGCGGCCCCGTCGTGCTCACGGTGAACTCGCTGGGCGACCTGGCCCAGCTGCGGGCGTCGTGAGCCGCTCCTACGAGCTGCTCGACGTCGACAAGGTCACCGTCGGCGCCGTCGGAGAGCCGGGCCAGCGTCTCTTCCTCCTCCAGGCGCGCGCCGGGGCCCAGATCGTCACGTTGAAGGTCGAGAAGGTGCAGGTGGCCGCCCTCGCCACCCACCTGGGCACCATGCTCGAGAACCTCCCCCGCCCGGGCCACCTCCCGGAGGACCTCGACCTCGACCACCCGGCCGAGCCCGAGTGGGTCGTCGGGAGCCTCGGTGCGTCCTACGACGAGGCGCTCGACCGGCTGCTCCTGGTGGTCGACGAAGCCGTTCCCGAGGGAGAGGAGGCGGCCGAGGCCCGCTTCAGCCTCACCCGCGAGCAGGTGGCCGCCCTCGCCGTGCACGGGACTCGCCTGGTGGCGTCGGGGCGGCCTCCCTGCCCGCTGTGCGGCTATCCGCTCGACCAGCGGGGCCACGCCTGCCCCCGGACGAACGGGCACCGCGCCCCTGCGCTCTGACAGGGCGTGACCTGGTGACCGACGACGCCGAGGGTGGGCGGCCGGCGACCAGCGATGACCCGGCCACCCCCGGTGCGCTCGACGTGCTCGGGCGGGGGGACATCGAGATCCGGGGCCGGATGCCGTGGAGCTCGAACGCCACCTTCCTCGTCGACGTGTGCCTCGGCGGCACGACGCTGCCGGCGATCTACAAGCCGCACCGGGGCGAGCGGCCGCTGTGGGACTTCCCCGACGGGCTCCACCTGCGGGAGGTGGCGGCCTACCGCTTGTCCGAGGCTCTCCGGTGGGGGGTGGTGCCGGAGACGGTGGCACGGGGCGACGGTCCCCTCGGCCCCGGGTCGCTGCAGCGCTTCGTCCCCGCCGACTTCGCCCAGCACTACTTCACCATGCTCGAGCGCCCGGAGCTCCTCGGTGCGTTGCGGACCATCTGCGCCTTCGACCTGGTGGCCAACAACGCCGACCGCAAGGGCGGCCACTGCCTGCTCGACGAGGGCGGTCGGGTGTGGGGCATCGACAACGGCCTGTGCTTCCACGTGGAGCCGGGCCTGCGCACCGTGATCTGGGAATTCGCCGGCGAACCCATCCCCGAGCCGCTGCTCGACGACCTGGCGCGCTTCGCCGCTGCCACCGGCGGTGCCGGGCTGGGCGACCTTCTGCACCCCGAGGAGGTGGCAGCGACCCGTCGGCGGGCGGCGGCCGTCGTTCGGCTTCGGCGCTTCCCAGACCCGGGGGAGTCCCGTCGCGCCTACCCCTGGCCGCTCGTGTGACGGGCGACGAACGGCCATGGTGGCGAATTGGCCCTGTTGCACCGCAAACGTCGCCTGGTACCCTTTTTTCGAGGGCGAGTTCCCACCGCTCTCCGAGAGCACGGCGGACGTGTTCCAAACCCGGGGGGTTGGCACGTGACTCACATCGAATCCACCGAGACCGCACTCCGTCTGGCCATCGTGCGACGGGCGTTCACGGTCTGTCGTCGGGGCTACGACACGACCGAGGTCGACGAGTTGCTCGACAGCATCTCTCGCCTGGCGGACGACCTCATGGTGGAAGCCGCTGCCGCGTCGCGGCACCTGGCCGAGGCGGAGGCGGAGCTCGTCGGCGCCCGAGCGGAGCTTCGGGAGCTTCGCGAGGCGGCGGCGGCCTCCGAGAGCCTGCTGGTGGCGACCCGCGCCGAGCTTGGGGCGGAACGCCGGAGAAATGCCGGCGAGGGCGAAGCAGAGGAGAGGCTGGTGGTCGCCGAGGCCGAGGTGCGGCTCCTGCGGGCGTCAGCCGAGCAGAGTGACCGGGCCCTCGAGGACGCTCGCGAGTTGTTGGGTCTCGAGCAGGCCGCCCGAGGGGCGGTCGAGACGCAGCTGCACGACGTGAGCGAGCAGCTGGCGGCGCTCGCAGACGCTCCTCCGTCCGACCCGTTCGCCGAGGTCGGCGCCGAGGTCGCGGCCGTTCTGCACGCCGCCGCCGCCGCGGCCGAGGAGATGCGCGAACGAGCCCGCCGACAGGCGGCGGCGGTCGTGGCCGAGGCCGAGGAGGTGGCCGATTCCCTCCTCGAGGAGGCAGAGGCGCGGGCGGCGGCTGCCGAGGCGCGGGCCCGGGCCGTCTCGGTGCTGGAGGATGCGGCCGGCGGCTGATGCCGGCTCCCGTTCGCCCACTGCCGCCCGCGGCGGTCGGCCGTCGCAGGCGGCTCTGTCCGGGCCCCTCAGCCGATCTCGACCACGACCTTGTCGGCGACCTTCGGGTCGAACGGCTTCTCGTCGCCGTGGACCAGGACGACCCACAGCTCGTGCTCCCCACCCTTGAGGTCGGGGACGGCGATCGTCTGGCCGGCCGTGTGGACGATGCCGCGCTCGGCCGGAACGGGTGTCCCGAGAGCGGTGGGCTCCCGGTCGACGAACACGTCGAGGTGACCGGTATCGGCAGCCGTCGAACCGTCGGCGGCGACGATACCGACGTTCTCCACGGCGACGCTGACGACGACGGGCTGCTTGGCCGGTGACTTCTCGGGCGCGGATGCGCGGATCGTCGGACCGGTCACCGTGAAATCCGCTTCCGCCGCGTGGGTGCCAATGCGGCGGTGGGCGCCGTCGGCCAGCACCACGGACAGGGCGTGGGCGCCCGTCGTGAAGCCGGTGAGCATGACCTTGGCCTCCGAGCTCTCGACGGCATCCCGTTCGCCGGGGATCTTCGCCCCAAGCGCCACGGGGTCGCGATCGACGAACACCACGTAGTGCCCGGTCTTCCCGGACGTGTCGCCGTCCGGCTCGACGATCTCCACACCGGCGCCCGACAGCTTGATCTCCACGGTGTTCCCGACGAGCCGGCCGTCGTCGGGGATGCCGGCGACCTTCAGCTTGGCGCCCACCTCCTCGCGACGCTGTGCCCGGGCGGTGGCCGCGCTGTCGTCGCCCCCGCACGACGGCACCAACCAGACCGTCATCGCCAGTAGCGCCCCGACCTGCCGTCGGCCAACCCTCACTGCGTTCCTCCTCGATCGTCGCGTGCGTCCAGCGCCTCGATCAGACGAGGCAGGATCTTGGTCACGTCGCCCACCACACCGAGGTCGGCCACGCCGAAGATAGGCGCGTCGCGGTCCTTGTTGATGGCCACGATGTGACGGGCACCCTTCATGCCGACGAGGTGCTGGGTGGCGCCGGAGATGCCGCAGGCGACGTACACGTTCGGCTTCACCGTCTTGCCGGTCTGGCCTACCTGATACGAGTAGGGAACCCACCCTGCGTCCACGACGGCCCGGGTGCCGGCCGGGGCCCCGCCGAGCCGCATCGCCAGCTGCTCGACGAGCTCGAACCGGGACGGGTCGCCGAGGCCCCGGCCTCCCGCGACCACGACGGCGGCCTCGTCGAGGGCCGGCCCGGTGCGCTCGGTCACGTGGCGGTGGGTGACGGTGGCGGCGCCCAGGGGACCGCTGTCAGGGACCTCGATCACCTCGACCTCGGCCGGTGGACCGCCGGCCGCATCGCTGGTGAAGCTTCGGGGTCGGAAGACGAAGAGGTGGGGAGGTCCGGCCGTGATGCGGGCGCGGACGACGGTTGCGCCGCCGAACACGGCGTGCTCGGCCACCAGGCCCTCGCCGCCGTCGCCGCCGCCACCCGGCGAGACCCCGACGGCGTTGGTGAGCACAGGCCGGTCGAGGCGGGCCGACAGCCGCCCGGCCAGGTCGCGCTGGTCGTACGTGGTCGTGAGGAAGACGGCGTCCGGTCCGAGCCCGCCCTCGACGCGGGCGGCCAGCGCAGCGGCGACCGGTACGGCCGGCAGCGCTCCACCGAGGTCGCCGACCGTCAGGACGCGCGTCGCCCCGTGACGGCCGAGCTCGCCCGCCACGGCATCGGCGTCGGCGCCCCAATGCACGGCTTCGATCACGACGCCCAGCCGGCGGGCCGCCGCCAGCAGCTCGAGCCCGGCCGGCGCCGCCACGCCGCCAGTGGACTCGGTGACCACCCACACCCGTTCGACCGGCACCGCTACGCCGCGTCCCTGCCGGACTCCACCAGCGCCGTGCCCGGCCACGGCTGCGCAGCGTGGAGGGCCGAGGAACGAGGCCCGAGGGCCCGCCTGCGGGTCTCGTCCGCCAGTGTCGCCTGGAGGGGCACTACAGCACCTTCACCTGCTCGAGGAAGCGGATGATGGCCTCATGGGCGTCGCCCTGGTCCTCGACGACCTCGCCCGCCTGCCGCTGCTCCGACGGGAGGACACCGGTGATCTCCTGGCGGGCGCCGGCCCAGCCGATGCTGGCCGGGTCGAGCCCGAGGTCGGCCGCCGTGCGTACGTCGATCGGCTTGTTCTTCGCCCCCATGATCCCCTTGAACGACGGGTACCGGGGCTCGACGACTCCGGCCGTCACCGTCACCAGGGCGGGCAGCGGGCACACCACCTCGTCGAAGCCCGCCTCGGTCTGGCGCTGCACGTGCAGCTCGGCGCCGCCGACCTCCACCCGCTTGGCGAAGGTGACCGACGGCAACCGGAGGAGCTCGGCCAGCTGGACGGGTGTGGTGCCGGTGTAGCCGTCCGTGGACTCCGTGGCCGCCAGGACCAGGTCGGGCTCGATCGGGCGGATGGCGGCAGCCAGGACCTTGGCCGTCCCGAGGGCGTCGGAGCCGGCCAGTCTCTCGTCGCTCACGAGCACGGCCCGGTCGGCGCCCATGGCCAGGGCCGTGCGCAGCCCACCCGTCTCGGCCCGCGGCGCCATGGAGACCAGCACCACCTCGCCGCCACCCGCCGCGTCGACCAGTTGGAGGCCCATCTCAACGCCGTAGGCGTCCGAGTCGTCGAGGATGAGCTTCCCGTCGCGCACGAGCGTGTGGGTGGCGGGGTCGAGCCGCCCCGGAACGGCCGGGTCGGGAATCTGCTTCACGCACACCACGACCTTCACCCCTGCATACTCGCCCACCGCTCGGATCCCCACCAACCGGGCGCCGGGGTTCGGGCGTAGTGGGACCGCTGGGCTAGCGTCCACCTCCGGCGAGGTCAAGGAGAATCAGTGGTGACGCAGGACGAGGTGCAGGACGAGATCCGCCTGGCTGTCCCTGCGACGCCCGAGTTCCTGCGCCTCGCCCGGGTGACGGCGTCGGGGCTGGCCAGCCGCCTGAAGTTCAGCTACGACGAGGTGGAGGACCTCCGTCTCGCCATCGACGAGCTGTGCTTCGTGCTCATCGGCAGCCGCGGCCGCCCCGGAACGGTCGACATCCGTTACGCCGTGCGCAGCGATGCACTCGAAGTGGTGGGCGTCGGCAACTTCGACGATGACCAGACCGACCCAATGCTGGTGTCGTTCTCCAGGCAGATCCTCGCCGCACTGGTGGACGAGTACGCGGTGTATCGCGATGAGCGGGGAAGAGCAGCCTTCCGCCTCGTCAAGCGCCGCCAGTCAATCGCCAACCCCTCGTGACATTCGACGCCGCCCAGCGCGACGAGCTGCGCCGCAAATTCGTCGTCTTCGCCGAGACCCGCTCGGCGAAGACGCGCGGCGAGCTTATCGAGGCGCACCTCGGGCTGGCCGAGTACCTGGCCCGGCGGTTCAGCAACCGCGGCGAGCCCCTCGACGACCTCACCCAGGTGGCCTCGGTCGGCCTGCTCAAGGCGGTGGACCGCTTCGACCCCGAGCGGGGCGTCGAGTTCTCCACCTATGCCACCCATACGATCGTCGGCGAGCTCAAACGCCACTTTCGCGACAAGGGGTGGGCGGTACGGGCGCCGAGGCGGATGCAGGAGCTGTACCTGCGGCTGGGCCGGATCGTCAGCACCCTGAGCCAGGAGCTGGGCCGCTCGCCCACCATCCCTGAACTGGCGGCCGAGGCCCAGGTGTCCGAGGAGGAGGTGCTCGAGGCCCTTGAAGCGGGCCAGGCCTACCGGTTCGCATCCCTCGACGCGCCGAGCCCCGGCGAGGACGAGGGCGACACGATGAGCTCCCAGCTGGGCGAGGAGGACGCGGGCATGATCGACGCCGAGCACCGCGTCGCCCTGTCACCGCTGCTGGCCCAGCTGCCCAAACGCGAGCAGGTCATACTCCACCTGCGATTCTTCGAGGGGCTGACCCAGTCGGGCATCGCCGAGCGGCTCGGCATCAGCCAGATGCACGTGTCCCGCCTGCTGGCCCGCAGCCTGGCCCAGCTCCGCGCCGCCGCCGAGGACTCGTAGAGGCATCGGCGGCGGTGGAGGCGGCGCTGCGATGAACATCCTGCTCATCGTGAACGCCGTCGCGTCGGGCGTGACGCCCCGCAACCGGTCCCTCGTCGAGGAGGCGCTGCGCGCCAGCCACGACGTCGACGTCGTGGTCACCACGGCGCGCCAGCACGCCTGCGCGCTGGCCGGTGATGCGGCCGCTGCCGGAGTGGACGCGGTCGTGGCGCTGGGCGGCGACGGCACGGTCAACGAGGTGGCCAACGGACTCATCGACTCCGACACGGCGCTGGGCGTGCTGCCAGGCGGATCCACCAACGTCTTCGCCCGCACCCTCGGGTTCTCCAACCGCCCGGGCACGGCGGTGCGTCTCCTCGTGGACGCGCTGGCCGCCGGGTCCAAGCGCCGGATCGGCGTGGGACAGGCCGACTCGCGGTCGTTCGTCTTCCACGTGGGCGTCGGCTTCGACGCCGCCGTGGTGCAGCAGGTCGAGCAGCGGGGCGATCTCAAGCGCTGGCTCGGGCACGGGTTGTTCGCCTACGGCGCCGTCGCCACCTGGCTCAGACACTACGACCGCAGCCGGCCCCGGTTCCGCGTCCACCTCCCCGACGGGGAGGTGATCGGCGACGGATACTTCGCCGTGTTCGAGGAGTCGGACCCCTACACCTTCTTCGGGCCCCGCCCCTTCCGGCTGGTGCCCGGCACGGGTTTCGACACCGGGCTGTCGGCGGTGGTGCTCCGCGACCTCAGCGCCGCCACGCTGCTGGGAGCCACCCTCGCCGCCCTCACCGGTGGCAGACGGCTGTCAGGAATGGGGTGCGTGGCCGTGCGGCCCGGTCTCGATTCCGTGCGCGTCGAGGGCCTCGGGCCGTTCCCCTGGCAGGTCGACGGTGACTTCCTCGGGGATATCGACTCCCTCGAGATCACCCACCGGCCGAACTGCCTGGACGTGCTCGTCCCCGTCGCCGCCGGCACCGGGCGCTGATCACGGTCGGGAGCGCCGGCCCAGTGCCGCCAGCGCGATGTCGGGCCGGTTGGTCATGACGGCGTCGACCCCCGCATCGGACAACCGCCGCACCTCACCGCCGTCGTCGGTGGTCCACGCGTGCACGGCCAGGCCCCGCAGGTGCGCCGCCATCACGAGCTCGGGCGTCACCGCCTCGTGGCGCGGGTGGAGCGCACGGTGCCCACGGGCGGCGGCCAGCTCGAGCGCCTCGAGCTGGTCGTAGGCGGCCAGCGTCAGCCACCCGGTGGTGATGTGCGGAGCGGTGGCCCGCGCCGCGTCGATGGCGGCCATGGCGAATGCGGAGATCACCAGGCGCCCGGCCCCGCCGAGGGCCGCCGCCATCCGGGCGGTCGCGATGGCCGTGCCCTCGTCGGGGTCGTAGCCGATCTCGATGGGAAGGTTCTTCACCTCGATGTCGACGGTGAGGCCGTCGCATGCGGCAAGCGCGGCCTCCAGGGTGGGGAGCCACTCGGGCAACTCGGCGGCAGGCGTCTCGGCGATGGCGCGGCCGTCCTCCAGCGCGGGGTCGTGGTGGACGACGAGCACGCCGTCCACCGTCGTCCGCACGTCGAGCTCGACGCCGTCGGCACCGGAGGTCCGGGCCGCTCGGAAGGCGTCGAGCGTGTTCTCCCGGACCCTCGCCGCCCAGCCCCGGTGGGCCCACACCGCCGTCATGCCGGCCTCCCGACCGCCTCGCCGAGGCCGCCACGCAAAGCGGTCAAACCACTACAAGGTTTCCACCGGCCAAACCCTTGCTTTCGTCCGGCCAGAACCGTTACCCTAGGCGGTACCGAGTTGTTCCCATGGCGCACCGCAGTAGGGTGTACCTTGTGAACAAAATCACAAGGGCGACCGGGTCGCCTCGAGGAGGCATTGCCACGTGGCTTTGATGTGGAGCCGCAGCATCGACTGGGACACCGACGATTGGCGGGACCACTCGGCGTGTCGCGACACGAGCCCGACGCTGTTCTTCCCGGTGGGAACCACGGGACCGGCCATCGACCAGATCGAAGCGGCCAAGGCCATCTGCCACAGCTGCCCCGCCCAATCGCCGTGCCTGGAGTTCGCCCTGGCGACCAACCAGGAGTCCGGCGTGTGGGGCGGCACCTCCGAGGAGGAGCGCCGCAAGCTCCGCAAGGTCTGGCTCACCCGGCAGCGACAGGCCGCCGCCTCGTAGCCCCCGCCGGCCGGAGCCGCGGGTGCGGCCGGTCGCTCAGCTGGGGTCGGTCCGGTCGAGGGGGAGGTGGAGCTCCACCACGGTGCCCCCGTCGGTGTGCATGGCGATGGAGCCGCCGAGCTGGCCGGTGACGAGGTCCCGCACGATGGAGAGGCCGAGGGTCGCCGCCCGCTCGATGGAGAACCCCTCGGGCAGCCCGCACCCGTTGTCGCGGACCTGCACCGACAGGCCCGAGCCGTCGTTGTCGAGGACGACGGCGACCCGGCGCTCTCCCCGGTTCCCGGGGGCCTCCGGAGGAAATGCGTGCTCGGCCGCGTTCTGGAGCAGTTCGTTGATCACCACCGCCAGCGGCGTGGCCATCTCCGCCGGTAGCTGGCCCGCCTCGCCCTCTGCCGAGAACGCCACCGCCCCCTCCGGCGACAGGGCTGCCTCCTTCGCCATGCGCAGCAAGGGGTCGATGATCTCGTTGAACGGCACCTGCTGCGCGGGGTCACGGGAGAGGATCTCGTGCACGAGCGCGATGGACCGGATGCGGCGCTCGGCCTCGGCCAGCGCCACCTTTCCCTCGCCGTGCGGCAGCCGCCGGGCCTGGAGTCGCAGCAGCGACGAGATGGTCTGGAGGTTGTTCTTCACGCGGTGGTGGACCTCGCGGATGGTGGCGTCCTTCGAGACGAGCAGCTGGTCGCGCCGGCGCAGGTCGGTCACGTCGCGCAGCAGCACGAGCCCGGCCGTCACCTCGGCGTTCTCCAGCAGCGGGATGCAGCGCAACAAGACGATGACGTCGGGGTGGCGCCCGACTTCCTCCGTCACGGGGAGGGCCTCGAAGAACGCCTTCGAGATGGCCGTCTCCTCCACGCCGAGCTCGTCGAGCCGTAGGCCCTCCGCGTTCGAGTAGATGCCCATGCGGTGGAGGGCGTTCACGGCGTTGGGAGATGCGTATTCCACACGCCCGGACGCGTCGAGAGCGAGGACGCCGTCGCCCACGCGGGGCGCCTCGGCCGTGGGTGCGTCCTCCTGCACGAAGGGGAAGCGACCGGCCACGATCATCCTGGCCAGCCGGTCGAACATCTCCACGTAGACCCGCTCGAGCTCACCGGGGCGGCGGCCGCCGATCGACAGCGGCGACTCGCGGGTCAGCACGGCCACCAGCTCGCCGTCCCAGCGCACGGGAATCCCCTGGACGCGGGCCCGCTCACCGCGACCGGCGCCGGCCTCCCCCTCCACGATCTCGCCCAGCCGCCAGGCCCGGACCACCAGCGGCCGGTCCGCCTCAGTGACGACCTGGCCCACCAGGTCCTCGTGGTACAGCGTCTGGCCGGTGGTGGGCCGCATCTGGCCGTGGACGACGAAGCGCGACGGGTCCCCCGGCATGGCGGGAACGAACAGGACGAGGTCCGCGCGCGAGAGGTCGGCCAGCATGCCCCACGTGGCCATCAGGCGCTGGAGGTGGGCCTGGCCGTCGTCGAGCGGGACGGCCTCCGGGTCCCGTGCCGGTTTCGTCATCGGGCCGCCCGGCCGTCCGGCACCGTTCCGGCGGCGACGGCCGCCAGCTGCACGGGTCGGCGCCGGCGCTCCCGAAAGGCGGCCAGCTCCGTGTACCCCGCCGCCTCGACCAGCCGGCGCAGGTCGGCCGACCGGTCGGCCACGTCGGGGAGCCCATGGGCGTCGGAGGCGGTGGTGACAGGGACGCCGCGCTCGGCGAAGCGCCGCAAGAGCTCAGGTGCCGGGTACGGACGGCCCACGGGCTTGCGCCACCCGGCCGACGAGACCTCGGCTGCCATGCCGCTGGCCGCCGCCGCCTCGGCCATCCGGTCGTAGAACTCGGCCGGCACGGCGGGGAACCGCCCGGTCACCATGCACAGGTCGGGATGGGCCAGCACGTCGCACACGCCCGAAGCGGCCAGCTCCTCGAGCGCACCGGTGTATCCCTGCCAGGCCGTCTCCGTCCCTCTGCGGTCCCATTCGGCCGCCACCACGGCGTTCTCGTAGACGTCGAAACCCCACGCGCCGATCCAGTGCACGGACCCCAGGAGGACGTCGAAGGGGTAGTCGGCGAGGAGGTCGGCCACGTCGGCCATGCGACCGGCGTAGTGGTCCACCTCCAGTCCGAGGACCACGGGCAGGCCCGCCGCCTTGGCGGCCAGCGCCGCCTCCACGTACGCGTCGAGGTCCTCCCTCGCATGATCGGCCCAGTAGGCGGCCATGGTGGCGCGCAGGGTTGGGTCGGGATCGTCGTCCCAGAAGCCGGCCAGCACGGCGTCGGCCTGCGAGAAGCGGAACAGGTGCTCCGTGACGGCGATCTCGGCCACGCCGGCGGCCTTGGCCCGCTCGCAGTAGGCCGCCAGCCGGTCGACCGTCTCGCCCTCCGCCCGGCGCCCATGGGGCCAGAGGTGGAGGTGATAGTCGAGCACGTGTGCGGCGGCCTCAGGCCTTGGCCAGGAGCGTGACCCCGTCGCGCACCGGGAGCTGGACGCACACGACGCGGGGATCGGCGACGACGAGGTCGTTGAAGGCCCGGATGGCGACGGTGTCCTCGCTGTCGTCCGACGGGTCGAGCACCTTGCCGCTCCACAGCGTGTTGTCCACCACGATGAGCCCCCGCTCGGCCAACCGTGGGAGCACGGCCTCGAAGTAGGCGGCGTAGCTGGCCTTGTCGGCGTCGATGAAGACGAGGTCGAACGGACCGCCGAGGGTGGCGATGGTGTCGAGGGCGGGGCCGACGCGGATCTCGATGCGGTCGGAGAAGGCGCTGTCGGCCACGAACCTCCTGGCCACCTCGGCATGGCGCGGTTCGATCTCGCAGGTGACGATGCGGCCGTCGGGCGGCAGCCCCGCCGCCATGGACAAGGCCGAGTACCCGCTGAACGTGCCGATCTCGAGGACCCGGCGTGCACCGGTGGCCCACACCAGAAGCTGGAGGAACCGTCCTTCGACGGCACCGACCATCATCCCGGGCGCATCCAGTGACCGCTTGGTCTCCGCTTCGAGATCGGCGAGCAGTGAGGACTGCGCCGTCGTGTGGGCTTCGGTGTACGCCTCGAGGGCGGGGTCGACCACAGGCACTCGCGGAATCTATGCCCTCGTCGCGTCGGACCCGCGTCTCTAGGTCCAGATCTGCTCGCCGAGGCGGAGCAGCCCGGCGAGATCGCAGATGTCGGTCTCGAAGTACGGCACCGGTGCCACCACGTCGGTGGCCACGGAGAGCTCTGAGCGCTGTTCCGCCTCGCGCTGGGCGATCACCTGGAAACGGAGGAAGCTCTCGGCCACCTCGCTGAGCACGCGAGCGACGTGGTCGGGATCGCCGATCCCGTCGGGCAGCTCGGCTGCGGCCGACGACGGGTCGTCGACCAGGACGCCGGCGGCCAGCCCGGCGCGCTCGTCCAGCAGGTACGTGGGGAGCACCCGGTTCAGCACCACGGCCCCGAGATGGAAGCCCTTCGCCGTGATCGCGTCGACGAAGACCTCGGCCTCGTGCAGGGGTGCTGCCTCCAGCGTGCTCACCACGACGTAGGTGGTGCGGTTGGCGCGCAGCAGCCGGCTCACGGCGTTCGCCCGCTCGACGAAGCCGGGCGCCATGGTCTGGAACAGCGAGAAGAACTCGGCGATGTCCTGGAGGAACTGCGAACCCAGCACCCGGTCGGCCACGGTGAAGAACGGCTTCGACGCGAAGCTGACCACCCGGGAGCGGGCCGGTGCGGTGAGGATGCGGAGGAACCTGCTCGAGAAGAACTCGGCCATCCGCTCGGGTGCCTCGAGGAAGTCGAGGGCGTTGCGGGTGGGCGGTGTGTCGACCACGATCAGGTCGTAGGTGCCCTCGTGGTGCAGGTCGTACAGGCGCTCCATGGCGATGTACTCGTGGCTCTGCACGAACCGCCCGGAGATGTTCTCGTACAGCTTGTTGTCGAGGATGCGTCGGGCCGTCCGCCGGTCGGGGGCGTGCTCGCGAACCAGGTCGTCCCACGACTGCTTCGTGTCGAGCATGGCCGCCCACAGCTCGCCCCTCGCCGCCGACCCGGCATCGACGAACGCGGACGCCGGGACGCGCCGGGCGTCGTTGCCCAGCGCCTGCACACCGAGCGCGTCGGCCAGGCGCCGGGCGGGGTCGACCGTGAGGACGAGCACCTTGCCCCCGTGGCGGGCCGCCGCCATGGCCGCCAGCGCCGCCGCCGTGGTGGTCTTGCCGACGCCCCCCGACCCGCAGGTGACGACGATCTCCTTGGCTGCCAGGAGCTGCTCGATGGAGGCCTGGCCGCGCCCGCGCTCCATCAGTACCCCAGCTCGGCGGCCAGCGCCTCGGACACCTGGTGGGTGGCCCGCAGGCCATGCGAGCGAAGGAACAGGTACGGCACGTACAGCATCGGCACGTCCGGGTCGACGCCGGCCCGCAGCGCCTCGATGTGGTCGGCCCGCGTGCGGCGCAGGGTGACGGCCAGTCGGGCGGCGTCGACGATGGGCCCGACATCGTCGCCGGCGGCCTTGCGAAGGGCGTCGAGGTGATCGGGCTGGGCCAGGCGTTCGAAGATGGCCTCCTCGCCCCGGCCGAACAGCTCGGGCAGGACCCGGTTGACGACCACGGCGGCCAGGTCGACGGTGGTCTCGGACCGCAGCCTGGCCGCCAGCTCGATCGTCTCGTTCACCGGCATCTCGTCGGGTGTGGCGACGATCACCATGCCGGTCTTCGCCGGGTCGGACAGGATGTCGAGCATCCATCGCGTCTGCTCCCGGATGATCCCGACCTGCACCAGCTCGTTGATGGCCTGCGGGGCGGCCAACTGGCCGACGACGTGCCCGGTCGCGGCGCCGTCGACCACCACCAGGTCGTAGCGCCCCTGGCGCACCTCGTACGCCAGCTTGCCGATGGTGAGGATCTCCCGCACGCCGGGCGCGGCGGTCGCCACGAAGTCGAACATCCTGGCCAGTGGCCCGATGCGGGTGGCCACGGGAAGGTGCAGTTGCAGCGCGAGGTACTCCTTCAGCGACGCCTCGGTATCCATCGTCATGGCCCACAGGCGGGGCTGCACCTCGCGCTCGGCGAAGCTCGTGGGCCCGGTCTCGAAAACGGCGGCCAGGGCGCCCTTGGCGTCGACCTCGCAGGCCAGCGTGCGCATGCCGCGCTGGGATGCGAGCAGGGCGAGCGACGCGGCGACGGTCGTCTTCCCGACCCCGCCCTTGCCGGTGACGAGGAGCAGCTTGCGGTCGAGGAGATCGCCCACCGATGGAGTTACGGGGCGCCGAAGCCCACCCGGCGCTCGTCGCTGGAGCTGCCGATCTCCACGTAGGCGATCTTGGCCGCCGGGACGCCCACCCGGCGCCCCTTGCGGTCGGTCAGCCAGAGGAGCTTGTCCCCGGCGCTCATGGCGGCCTCCACCGCCTTCTTCACCGAATCGCCGTCGTCGGACATCTCCAGCTCGATCTCCTTGGCGTGTGTCACGCCGATGCGCACTTCCATCTGCTATTCCTCTCGCTCGTATCGGTCGGGACCGGCGGCGTCGGCCGGCACCACCGGGCGGACGCCTCCGTCGTCTTCAGCAGCAGGCGGCGCCTCGTCGCCGGCGCTCGCGCCGCCCGGCTCGGCGCCTGCGCCCGCCGTCGTGGAATCGCCCGGATGGTCGTCGTCGTCGGGCGGGCCGGCGGCGAGGGCGTCCTCGTCCCAGCGGCCCCAACGCGGTGTCCGGCGGGCGAAGGCCAGCCAGCCCAAGGTCACCGTGACCGTCGCCAGCGCCGTCATCTGGCTGCCGGTGAGGCCGAAACGGCGGACGTCCTCACGCAGGAAGTCCTCGAGGATGCGCTGGCTGCCGTACCACGCGCCGAACACCATGATGAGGAAGCCGTCGAACCGGGGGGTTCGGCGCAGCCGGAGCAGGGCGAGGAGGAGCGGGACGGTGAGGATCAGGTCGTAGAGCGCCGTCTGGTGCACGACGGTGCCGGGGATGCACGGCGACGCCGTGTCGACGCTGTTCGGGGGGCAGGCGTACCCGAGGAAGAAGCTGGTGGTCTTGCCGAGGTGGTCGCCGACCACCAGGTCACCGACCCGACCGACGACGACCCCGAGGGCCATGCCCGGCGCGCACGCGTCCATGAGCTTCCAGAACGACAAACGCCGGCGGCGCATGGCCGGCATGGTGCCCGCGATGGCACCGAAGAAGCCGCCGAGCAGCGAGATGCCGCCCTCCCACACCTTGAACACATCGACCACCGAGGAGAAGTCGGAGGCATGGTTGACCACGTACGCCAGGCGCGCCCCGACTATGGCGCCGATGGCGGCCCGGGTGAGCATCGAGTACACGTCGTCGTCGGGGACGCCGAGCCGACGCGTCCGGGGGAGCAGGAGTTGCGCGCCGACGAGGAACCCGGCGGCGATGCCGATGCCATGAGGGGAGATCGACAGCGGGCCCACCTCGATGTGGACCAGCGGGTCGTAGGAGATGACACCCAGCACCCTGCACGTTCTAGTGCCGGCGAGGAGACCGCGATGCTCGCGGGGAGCGGCGGCTCGGTACCCTGGGGCTATCCGGTTTGCCCTTTCCTCGTTCACCGCGCTCGTGGAAGCCGCAGCGCGGTCGAGCTGGTCCCCGTCGTGCATCTGAAGCCGAGCTGGTGGACGAGCGTCGCGATGGCGGCCGCCATGGCCGTCGTGTTCGGGCCGCGCGAGGGGGTCGGTACCGGAGATCTCGACCCGCCTCGCCCCGGCCTCGTGCGGCGCGCGCCGGACGGGCCCGGGCCCGAACGGGTCGCCCGCCCGCCGGCGTCAGCCGTCCCCGGGAGCGCCGCCCGGGCCGCCCTGTCATCGTCGCCGCCGGCCACCACGGCGCCGGCCACGACGGCCACCGGTGCCGTCGCCGGTCCGGGCACCGTTGACCGGCTGTTCGCGGCGGACTCGCCGGTCAACACCCCGATCCCCGCCGCAGCGGTCGTCGATGCCGCCGGCGACCGGTTCGGCCGCTACCTGGCGGCCCATGGTCCTGCGATCGCCGATCTCTACGAGTACGGCGTACCGGTCTTCGATGCCGACGCCTCCACGCCCCGGGTCGAGGTCATCTGTACCAAGTCGTGGGGCACCTGCGGCCTGTCCCGGCAGCCGGTCCCGATCCCCCACGCGGCGGCGCCGAGCTCCGGGTCCGACGGTGCGATGGTGGTGATCGACCGGTCGACCCGGACGTCGTACGAGTTCTGGCAGGCCCGCAGGTCGAACGGGACCTGGGTCGCGTCCTGGGGCGGCACAGCCGGGATCGACGGACCGGGCACCCCCGGCTCGGCCGTCGGAGCCGGCGTGTCGCGCCTCGCCGGAGTGGTGCGAACCGAGGAGATCGCCCGGAGCCGCATCGACCATGCGCTGGTGTTCAGCACCGCCAACGCCTGCCCGACCCACCGGTACCCGGCGTCGAAGTCCGACGGGGGCTCGACGCGCCCCGACTGCGTGCCCCAGGGAGCCAGGATCCAGCTCGACCCGTCACTCGACGTCGAGTCCCTGCCCGGCATCACCCCCGGCGAGCGGGCGGTGGCCCGGGCGATGCAGATCTACGGCGCCTATGCCGTCGACAGCGCCGGAGCGGCGATGGCGGTCATCTTCGAGGACCCTGCCGGCAAGCCCGACCCCTATCCGGCGGCCGGGTTCGGCCGGGACTACGACCCGATGGTCCACATCCCCTGGGAGCGGGTGCGGGTGCTGCGCCAGTGGGACGGTCGCTGAGGAACGAACCGCCCCGGCCGCGGGGCGTGTCCGATGGGTTGCGTCATCGCAAACCTCGTGTCTGTTCCCAAAAACGGCAACCACGAAACGCCTTCTGCGCGATCTGCGGCGAGTTGCGCAATCGCCACAATCAGGGCACACTTCTGGAGCAGCTTTGCACTTGGAAACAGGCCCGGTGCGGCAGATTCGGCTGTTGGAGGAAACGGCGGCGGCGATGGGGCACACGCTCCATAGAAGGGAAACGACCTGGCGGCGGCGCGGACCGTGGAGGGATCCACGGCTGCGATCGGCGGCGTCGAGCCGCGTCGTCGCCGTCCCTGTCGCCGTCGACCGGCCGGCGGCCCGATGGTCGCGATTCGCAGTTGCACCGGTGGTCCCGATCGCCGACCTCCTGGCCGTCTCGCTCGCCATCGTCCTCGGCGGCGCGCTGTCACCCCTCGCCGCCCTGTACGCGTTGGTCGTCGTCTTCACCCTTGCGTGTACCGCCGACGCCCACCTTCGGGTCTCGCCGGCGCTGGCCGGCTCCCTCCCGAGGGTGCTCTGCCTGCTGTTCGCCCCGTTCGTCGTCGTCGGCCCGATGGCCGCGACCAGTGACGATGCGATCCGCCTTCTGGAGGTCCTACCCCTGCTCGCGTTCTCCACCGTGGCGTTCCGCCTCCTGGGCTACCGCATCATCCGGGGCGCGCGGATGCACGGGCTGGTGGCGGATCGAACCGTGATCGTGGGCGCCGGTCCGCTCGGCATCTCCCTGGCCGAGGCCACCAAGCAGCATCCCGAGCTCGGTCTCGAGGTGGTCGGCTTCCTCGACACGCTGGCGGAGGGCCCGGTGGACATTCCCGTCCTCGGGCCTCCGGCCGGGCTGAAGGAGGTCCTGCTCAGCGCCTCGGTCCGCCGGGTGATCGTGGCCGACACCTCGATCGACGATGCCGTGCTCGTCCAGCTCCTCCGGGACTGCGACCGCCTGCCGGTCGAGATCCACGTCGTGCCGAAGCTGTTCCAGCTCGGGGTCGTCGTTCCCAGCGCGATCGTGGACGTCATCCGTAACATCCCGATGGTCAGGGTCCGCCGCGTCGCCCTCCGGACGCTCTCGTGGCGACTCAAGAGGATGTTCGACACCACGATCGCCTGCATCGGCGTTCTCGTCGCTGCTCCGGTGATGATCCTCGCCGCCCTGGCCGTCCGGCTCAGCAGCCCGGGTCCGGTGCTGTTCCGCCAGACGCGGGTCGGCCAGGACGGCAGGCTGTTCGAGATCCTCAAATTCCGGAGCATGCGCGAGAACAGCGATTCCGACGTCACCTGGTCCGTCGAGCGCGACCCGCGCGTCACGCCGGTCGGTCGCTTCCTGCGGCGGACGGGACTCGACGAGCTGCCCCAGCTCTTCAACGTCATAAAGGGGGACATGTCGCTCGTCGGGCCGCGGCCCGAACGGCCCCACTTCGCCGATACCTTCAACGGCCTGCTCCCCGATTATTGGCATCGCCACCGGGTGCCCGTGGGCATCACTGGTTGGGCCCAGGTGCACGAGTTGCGGGGCGACTCCTCCATCGAGGAACGGACCCGTTTCGACAACTACTACATCGACCACTGGTCCATTTGGAGCGACATCGTGATCATGGCCCGCACGATCCGGACGGTGTTCCGACCACGCGCTGTCGACGACGACGCTCGACCGGCCGTCGGGTCCGGCACCGAATGACCTGACCCCGACGGGGTTGCCGTGCCGGGGGGCGGCTCTCAGGGACGGTTCGGGGATCGGCGACCTGGAGGGCGCGGCAGCGATCCAGCGAGCGAACGGGCGGCGTGCCGTCCCGCGACGGCCAGCCCGGCGACCCCCCGTTCCGGGTACATGACGAACCGGCGGAGCTCGAACGGCGGCGTTCCCCCGGTGTTCGCGCCGTCGATCGTGGTGACGGCGCCGTCGTATCCCGCCGTCGAGGCGGCGTCGACCGTGGCCTCGTCGTAATCGAGCGGCGTGCCGTTGGGATAGGCGAGCAGCTCCACCCCGATCGAGAGCCGGTCTTGGAGCTGACGGCGGGAGTCGACCAGATCGCGACGCTGCTCGGCGGGCGTCTCCTCCGAGAGGATGGCGTGGCGGGCCGAGTGCGAGCCGACCTCGAAGCCGCGCCGGACCAGTTCACGCGCTCCGTCCCAGTCGAAGAAGAGGTCTGGCCTGCGCTCCGGGTCCTTCGGTGCGAGCAGGTCCACCAGCTGCCTCGCGGCCCGCATCCTCGCGTCGTGGTTGCGCCGCTTCAGGCGCTCGGCCACCCGATTCGACGTGCTCCTGCGGGAGCTCGGCACGGCCAACGGGTAGTCATCGCCCTCCCAGTGCAGCGCCGTCCGCGTCGTGCAGGCGAAGGCCCAGGCCACCAGCTCCCACCATGGCTCGACCTGGCCCGAGAGCACCTCCGGCACGAGGAAAAAGGTGGCCGGCAGCGCCAGGTGTTCGAGGAGCGGGACGGCCAGCTCGAGGTTGTCCCGGTACCCGTCGTCGAAGGTGACGGCAACGGCGCGGGGAGGAAGGGTTCCTCCCCTCATCAGGGTTCGAAGGGCAGGTCCCAGGGGAACCACCGACGCCGTGCGACGCAGGAACCTGAGCTGCTGGGACAGACCCCGAGGTCCTGCGCCCCGCGCAGATGGAAACGTCCACGTACCCTCAACGTTGTGCCAGCCGAGAACCACCAGACGACGGCCCACAGACGCCCCCCGTGTCGTGCCGGCTGAGGATAGACGCTCCCCGGTGGACGCTTCGTCGCGCGACCGCCGTTCTCCTCAGCCACTGACGACCCACGCCGTGCGCACGCTGGATGCGCTGTGGGCCCTGGAACGCGAGTGGCGTGGCCTTTCGGCCGCCGGGCGGATGCGCAACCCGTTCCTGACCTGGGAGTGGGTCTCGTCGTGGATGGAGTGCTTCTCGGGCTCGAACCGGCCCAACGTCGTGATGGTGCGAGGGCCCGGCGGGGAGCTGGTGGGCATCGCACCCCTCGTCCGGCGCACCCGTCGGTACCGCGGCGTGCCCGTACGGGAGCTCGCCTTCGTCGGCACAGGACCTGCTGCGCCCGATCACCTCGACGTCCTCTGTATGGACGGTGCCGAGGAGGACGTCGCCGGCGCCGTCCTGGGCCACCTGCGCGGCGGCCGGTACGGCTTCGACCTGCTGACGCTGCGGGGGGCGGCGGCTGGCTCGCCCCTCGTGTCGCGACTGCTCGCAGCCGTGCCCCCGGACCACCGGGTGACCACCGAGGAGCCGTGCCCCTACGTGCGCCTGCCAAGCACGTGGGACGAGTACCTGGCGGGTCGAAGCATCGAGTTCGCCAAGAACCTTCGGCGCCGGCGAAGGAGGCTCGCCGAAGACCACCCGAGCGCCACCTGCCGAAGGGTCGACGAGCCGCAGGCGTTGGACGCAGCCATGGATGATCTGGTCCGCCTCCACTCCTCGCGTTTCACCGGCCCGGACGGTGGCGCGTTCGCAGATCCCGGGCTCGAGCGCTTCCACCGCATGGTGGCCCGTCGCTTCCTCGCCCAGGGGTGGCTGCGCCTGTACATGCTCGAGGTCGACGGCCGACCGATCGCCGTCCGCTACGGGTTCGCCCATGGCGGGGTGTTCTGGGCCTACATCACCGGCTACGACCAAACCTTCGCTCGGTACAGCCCGAGCACGCAGCTCAACGCCCACGCCATCGGCGAGGCGATCGCAGAGGGTCTGCACGAGTTCGACTTCCTCCAGGGCGACGAGCAGTACAAGGCCGAGTGGACCTCCGACCGCCGCCACGACGTGAACGTCACGGTGCCGGCGAGGGCCGGCCTCCGGGCCCTCGTCTCCGCTCGGAAGAGGGTCCGGCGGTGACCAGGAGGACGGGGCGGGGGCAGCCCACGGTCCTGGCGGGCGGCGGCGTGCGGTTCGCCACCACCGTCGGCTATGGCGATCATCCCGGCTGGGCGGCCCGAGGCACCCTGGTCTCACCGACACTCGGGAGCCGGCACGGTGCCCTGGACGAGGCTCGTCACCTCGCACGCGTCCTGCGGGCGATTCGCCGGTTCGACGCGCTCGTCCTCGACAGCTCTTCCGGTCGCTTCCATCCAGATCTCGTGGCGCTCGCCGTCCTGCCCCTGCTCCGGCGGCGGCGACGGCCGGTCGTCGTCTTCATGGGCTGCATGTGGGAGCCGGACGACGGCTGGCTCGGCCGGTTGCAGCGCCTGGCGGTGCGCCTCGCCGACCGCAGCATCACGCTCTACGCGGTGCAGTCCTCGGCCGAGCTGGGGACCTTTCCCCGGACGTGGGGCGTCGACGGGGACAAGGTGCGGTTCGTGCCGTACTTCTTCACCCTCACCGACGATGACGTCGCCGTGCCGCTCGCGCCACCCGATCGGCCGTACGTGTTCGCGGGCGGCGACTCGCATCGTGAGTACGGGCCCCTTCTGGAAACGGCCCGCCGACTGCCCGGAACCGATTTCGTCCTCGCCACCCGGTGCCTCGAGGACGCCACGGACCTTCCGCCCAACGTCCGGGCCGGATCGGTGAGCCGTGCCGTGTTCATGGAGCAGCTCCGGGGGGCGGCGGCCGTCGTCGTCCCGCTACGCCGGCAGCTGGCGCGAGCGGCGGGTCAGCAGACCTATCTCAACGCCATGCGGCTCGGCAAGCCGACCGTCGTGGTCGACTCGCCCGGAGTCGAGGACCACGTGCGCGACGGCGCCACCGCAGTCGTCGTGGACGGTTCGGCCCAGGCGTATGAGCGCGCCCTCGGCCGTCTCCTCGATCCGGCGCGGGCCGGTGAGGCCGCCCGGATGGGCGAGGCGGCCCGCGCCGACGTGTCCGAGCGCTTCACGTTCCTGCGGCACGCGGACAGACTGCTCGAGATCCTCGACGAGGCCGCCGGACCGCGCCGGCGACCTGCAGGGCGCTAGCCGGCAGCGGCCACCTGGGCGGGCAGGTGCCGGGCCGGCAACCCGTCTCGGCCGCCGCGCACCTGCCGGCACATCTCGATGTCGACGGCGGCAGCCAGGGCGACGACGGTGAGGAGGTTGCGGAAACCCCCGAGGGGGAGGAAAGCGCTGGCCACGCCCCAACCGACGAGCGCGGCGAGGACCCCCACCAAGCACACGGCCATCTGGCTGCGCCCGGGCGAGG